>CAZADD010000034.1:6155-12433 GCA_964483825.1 uncultured Oscillospiraceae bacterium | reverse complement strand
CAATACCAAACGAGTTTTTCACTCTTCTATCTGTCCAAAAAACTTGACAAGTTTCTACTTTTAGTGAACATTTACTGTTCAAAAATGCGTGGCAACGCCTACCACTTGCACCATTATACTGCTGTTGATGGTCAATCTCTCAGGCACTTCGTGCCAGCTCCCTTTACACAAAGGAGCCTTGTTTAAGGTTGCATTTTGAGAACTTTTTTTGATGGTTTTTACGGTTTCGTTAAAGCCACATTTTCTTTTCTCTTTTCTCTCTTGTCTTTTAACTGGCGACGCAGTCGCTTTTACTCTTCCAAAGGAAAAAACCGGTTTTGCGTTTTTTAACTCGCCACACACTTTTTCAAAAGCCGATTGTGCTAACGCCACAACATTCATCACATTGTTACAACCGGCGATTGTGGTTTTACAAATCACCGCAAAACAAATTGTAGTAACTGATATCGACATCAAGCGATTTTTGCAAAAAAAACAAGATTTTTCAATAACCCAACAAAAGTAAATTATCACCCCGCCACACACGCCACAAAACAACAAAAATCCGAACAAACGGTTCGGATTTTTGCATACGTAGTGAAAAATTTTGTTAATTTGCGGTGTTTTGACGGCGTTTGGCATTCTTTTGCAAGGGCAAAGATGCGGTGAAAACAATACGTCCGTTTTCGTAGTGAGCCGCCAACGTGCCACGGTGAGTTTCGCAAATGGTTTTTGCAATGGAAAGTCCCAAACCGTTGCCGCCGCTTTGCTTGTTGCGGGAAGGATCGATTGTGTAGAACCTGTCGAACAAGTGTTGAAGTTGTTCGTCGGTTAGCTCGTTGCAATCGTTGCCCACAATGATGCTGGCGTTGCGACCGTTTGCGTAAAGGCGCAAGCGAATGTTGCCACGCCCTGTGGAATACTTGTTGGCGTTATCCAACAAAATGGTGACAAGTTGTTTCAGTTGTCCTTCGTTGCCTTCCACGTGCAAATCACGCTGCACGTCATAGGTGAATTCCTTTCCGTTTTCGTAGAAAATTGCATCGTGGCTGAGTGCCATGGAGCCAACAGCTTCCGAAAGGTCGGTATCCGTCAGTTCCACTTGCACGCCGTCGTCGTTTTTGGCCAAAAACAGCAAATCGGCAACTAGCCCTGCCATGCGTTGCGCTTCCGCTTTGGTGTTTTCCACCCACTGCATTTGGCTGGCCACCGTTTCGTCCGGGTGCGCCGCCAAAATATCTATGTTTGCCATTATAACGGAAAGGGGCGTTTTCAGTTCGTGCGAAGCATCGGCAACAAAGCGGCGCTGTTTTTCCCAACTTTCTTCCACCGGCTTGACTGCAATTTTGGCAAGAAAAACGCTGATAAACAAGTAGCAAGATACACCCACAAAAAGTGCCGTCAGTGCCGACAAAAAGTAGGGCATAAGGCTGTTTTTGCGTGAAACGAAATTGTTGAACGCAACTTTTACAACGGGGCCCTCGCTAACTTTGACGTACCGCACGTAGGTGCCCACAAAACCGCTATCCGATTCGGAATGCACAACCGCTTCCAAATGTTCTTGCAAAAATTCCTTTTCGGTATCGTCAAGGAAAGAATTTTTGCCCCAAAACCAAGTGGGTATACCGGTGACTGCATTGTAGTGAACAAGGGCAATATCGTCGAAAAGGGAATTTTCCTCAAAAGCACCGTCCGACATGGGATTGTAGCCCAATGCAAAATCCAAGCGGCCGTCACGTTCGGAGTTGATGCGCGAGTAGCCTATCATGAAAATCATCATGATGGCAACAAACAGCACCATGCCGGCCACAACGACGTTTATTGCAACTATTCTTTTTCTAAGGCTGCTTATCACTGTTGAATCTCCAAATAATACCCCAGCAGACGTTTGGTGGAAATTGTAAGTTTGCTACCAATGAAAAACAACTTTTTGCGCAAAAATGACATGTACGCTTCCACGTTGTTTTCCGTTATGTCCGAATCCAACCCCCAAACCTTGGATATGATGCTATCCTTGCTTATAACTTGCGTGGGGTTTGCCATCAAAAGACGCATAATTTCGTATTCCTTGGCACCCAACGAAACACTTTTTTCCCCACAAGTGAGGGTGTAGTTGGAAGTGTTGAGCACAACGTCGCTGAAAGACAGCGTGTCGTAGACAATTTCCGATTGACGGCGAGCCAACGCACGCACACGGGCAAGAAGTTCTTCGGTAGCAAACGGCTTTGTCAGATAGTCGTCGGCACCGCAATCCAAGCCCTTGACACGGCTGGCAACTTCGTCCTTGGCCGTTAGCATAAGTACGGGAACGTTGCACTTGGCCTCACGCAGCTTTTGCACCACTTGAAAACCGTCCATTCCCGGCATCATAACGTCCAAAACGACAACGTCGTAGTCTCCCTTTTTTGCGTAGAAGTAGCCGTCTTCGCCGTCGTACACCACGTCCACGACAAATTTGTTGCGACGCATGATTTCGCCGATGACGTCGGCAAGTTTTACTTCATCGTCCACAATAAGTACTTTCATTTTTTTACCTCCCGAACAACAAACGGGCTGCTGTGCCCTTCCGCTGTTGAAAACGTGCCGTAAATTTACGGTATAATTTTTGTGCCACAAGAATAACAAAATGCACTTAAATCTAACTGAATAGCTATTTTTGACACAAAATTACTTGAAAAATTTCAAAATTGTTGCAAATTGCTTGATTTTTTAAGATTTTTTCAAGCAAGAGAACCTATAATGAGGGCATCAAGGCAAAACCCTCTTTTGTGTTTTTATTTAATCTCCTCGTAAGCCTTGATAGAGGTCGCAGCTAACCCCGCTGCGGCCTTTTTGCTTTTTCAACAAAAACCGTTCAAGGCAAGCACGACTATCAACAAAAATTCTTGTTGTAACACTTGAAAACCGCTTTTTAACGACGCTATTTCGTCCGTTTGGCGAACAACCAAATCTCAAAGGGCATTTTTAGCACTTTTTCGACAAAATTCGACATTATTTTTTCTTTACACTAACAACCAAGCAGTTGACAAATTGCCGTTGCCGCTTGCTGCGGAGTATCGGCAAAATGCGTTGCGCCGTGCTGTGATAAAAATAGTTTGCTTCTGAACCCCCAAGTGACGGAAACACATTCGAGATTTGCATTTTTTGCAGTGGCGATATCCACGTCGCTATCGCCGCAATAAACGGCTTTGTGGCAGTTCAAACTTTTCAGCAACTTTTTCAGCCGTTCGGCATTGGGTTTGACGGCACCATCATCCACGGTACCGCACACGAAATTCACGTTAGCACCGAACATGCGCTTGCACAAATTCGTTGCGACGTTTTCGTCCTTGTTGGTGTGCACAACTACCGTCACGCCCTTGTTTTGAAGAAAGCAAAGTGCTTCCGCAACGCCCGTGTAGGGGCAAGTTTTGTCTTCGCTGTGCACGGAATAGTACGAGCGCTGCAATTTTAGCGCTTCGTCGTGCAATGCGGCGTGTTCCGAACCCAAGGCGCGGGAAATAAGCACGGAAACACCGCTACCGATCTTGTTTTTTACACTTTCGGCGGTGTGCAACGGCAAGTTGAGCCGTTGCATTGCAAAATTGACGCTATCCGTCAAGTCGGCAAGAGTATCCAGCAAAGTGCCGTCCAAATCGAAAACGGCAACGTAGGTTTGCGATTGTCCGTCCATGGCCGCCTCAGCAAGATTTGTAGAGTTTTGCCAAGCCGCCGTTGGCAGTTTCACGGTAGTTTTCGGAAATATCCAAGCCCGTCTCGTACATAGCCTTGACGACGGTATCGAAGGAAATTTTGCGTGTATCCGTCAAAAAACTTGCAAGACTGACGGCGTTTATTGCACGCATTGCGCCCACGGCGTTACGCTCGATGCAAGGAATTTGCACCAAACCGCACACGGGATCGCAAGTGAGCCCCAAATGATGTTCCAATGCAACTTCGGCACTGTACTCGATTTCTTCCAAACTCATGCCGTTCAAATACGCCAAGCCTGCCGCAGCCATGGCGCACGCAGTGCCCACTTCCGCTTGACAGCCGCATTCCGCACCGGAAATGGAAGCGTTTGTTTTTACCAAATTGCCGATAACGCCGGCAACGAGCAATGCTTTGGCAATTTCTTGGTCCGAACAGCCGTTTTCTTGCTGAAAGAACAAAAAAGTTGCAGGCACGACACCGGATGCACCGCAAGTGGGGGCGGTGATGATTTCTCCGCCGCTGGCGTTTTGTTCGCCCACTGCAAATGCGTAGGCGGCAACGATTCTATCCTTGTTGGATTGTGCCGTACTGCGTTTGTTGGGATCATAAAACAGTTGTTTTGCACGGCGAGCCACGTTCAAGCCGCCCGGCAACACACCATCCTTGTGCAAGCCTTCTTCCACCACGTTTTTCATGGTGTGCCACACATCTAGGGCAAAATTCAAAATGCTTTCACCTTCGAATTGCACGGCATATTGCCACAACGACAACTTGTTTTGCGCGCAAAATTGCTTTATTTGTGCAAAACTGTCGTGAGGATACACGTTTTGCTGTTCGTCCGGCTTTTCACCTGCAAGCACTATTTCGCCGCCGCCGATACTGAAATACTGTTCACGAACACTTTCTGCGTCGCCGTTGAATGCAACGAAATCCATTGTGTTGGGATGAACGCACGGAGAGGTTTTGTCAAAAATTATTTCCACGTGGCGAGAACCGAACACACGCTTAACCGCACGGTCCGTTCCGTGCCCTTCGCCCGTCATTGCCAACGAGCCGTAAAGCACTACGGCGTAGCGTTGGGCACCGTCGTGTTGAGACAAAAATCTTTCCGCCGCCTTTGCCGGGCCCATCGTGTGGGAACTGGACGGCCCCAACCCCTTTTTGTACAAATATCTTAAACTTTTCATACTACGCTCCAAAAACTCAGTGATATTCCGCAATTATAGTGACCGGGCCCGCATTTTGCTGATTTATTGTCATATCGGCACCAAAAACGCCCGTTTTGACAGGAATACCTTGCTCTTTCAACAATTCCGCCGCATACAAATAGGTTGCATTGGCTTTTTCCGGCAGTTCGGCATTGAAAAAGCTGGGACGGTTGCCTTGGGATAAATCCGCCGCCAAAGTGAATTGCGAAACCAACAGCACTTCGCCGCCCACATCCGCAACGGACAGGTTCATTTTGCCGTTTTGATCGGCGAAAATGCGCAATTTTGCCAATTTTTTGGCAAAGGTTTGGCACAAACTTTCGGCATCGCCCTTTTCCACGCAAAAATACACCACTAAACCGTGCCCTATTTGAGAAACCACATTACCGTCCACCGACAGCGTGGCACTATCCACCCTTTGAATTACCGCTTTCACTTTCTACCTCGTTAAAATTTCTTCAATTTTTTTGCGTGCATCCTTCCCTTCCGGAATGGGATACAGCGGATACACGTGCTGACCGCCTTCGCATCGATACAAATACATTTCGATGCCTTTTTCATCGGCAAGCCGCTTCAATTTTAGGCAATCGGACAAAAACAACTCATTATCGCCCACAAAAACGTGCGTTTCGGCAATGCCTTTTCTCAAACCGAAAAGCGGCGATGCCAAATAATGGCCTTGCGGCAGTTTGTTGCGATAAATTTCGCCCCAAAAACGCAATTGTTCTTGGTTCAGCACACAATCCGTTTCGCTTTGCCCCGAATAGTCGCCCGTCATGTCCACGTCCAACCAGGGCGACATCAACACCAGTTTTTTTGGTTGCCGTTTGCCCTTATCGGCAAGATATTCGCACAGCGCAAGGGCCAAACCACCGCCGGCGGAATCGCCCATTATAACCACGTTGCCGTCGAATTCGTTACACAGTTTTTGAAAAACACGTTGCATGTGCATGACGGTGCGAACACAGTGATGTTGCGGAACTCTGCCGTACAGCGGCAACACCACCGATACGGGAATTTCCCTTGTCAGTTGTTGCAAAAAACGCCAATGGAAAATCATGGGCGGATCGACGTAGGAGCCGCCGTGCAAATACATGACGCAGGTTTTTCCTTCCCCCAAACGGTAGCAAGTTGTTTTGGCAATCATGCACTTTTGGGGATGCAAAATTAGCTGCACGGACTTGGGCAACGTGTACCTGTGTGCATTTTGCCGACGTTTCTTTTTCAGTTCATGCTGCATGTTTTCGTGCGTGAGTAGCGGTTTTGCCCTTTTGAGCAACGCTTCCACCGCAACGCTTTGTTTGCTTCTCAACTTTTGTCCTCGGTGCAAAAAAACTTTGTTTTGTTTAATTATATCACACACAACACTTTGTGCAAATACTTTTTGTTCGGCAAAAC
>CAZADD010000034.1:0-6055 GCA_964483825.1 uncultured Oscillospiraceae bacterium | reverse complement strand
AATTTTGCCGTTTTACAAAAACGAAATAAAGTAGTATTATATAGTTGAGGCGAAAAAATGACAAACACGCAACAACACTACGAATACATGACCAAAACTCCCGTTGCCAAACTGATACTGCGGCTGGGCATTCCCACCACCGTGGCAATGTTGATAACCAGTATCTACAACTTGGCCGACACCTATTTTGTGGGAGCGTTGGGCGAAAGTCAGCAAGGGGCAATAGGCATTTTGTTCACGCTACAAAGCATTTTGCAAGCGTTCGCCTACATGTTGGGGCACGGTTCGGGCACTTTCGTTGCCAAAGAATTGGCCAACAAGAACAAAGACCAAGCTTCCAAGTACGTTTCGACGGCATTTATTTTGGGCGGAATTATCGGTTTGGTTTTCACGGTGTTGGGGCTGGCGCTTTTGACGCCGCTGATGAAACTTCTTGGCGCAACGGACACCATTTTGCCCTACGCAAAGGAATACGGTGCATGTGTGCTTGCATCGGCACCGTTTTTTATTTGTTCTCTCATTTTGAACAACAATCTTCGCTACGAAGGCAAATCGTTCTACGCCATGATAGGCATCGGTAGCGGCGGATTGCTGAATATTTTTGGCGATTGGCTTTTGGTGAAAGTTGTGGGCATGGGCGTGTTGGGCGCAGGTGTTGCAACGGCCGTTTCCCAAACATTCAGTTGCATATTTTTGTTCGTGCTGTTTTGGAAAAATGCGCAAAGCAAAATTTCCTTCAAATTTTTCGCCGCAGAAAAAGTGCTTATATTTGGCGTTATCAAAAACGGTTTTCCGTCCCTTATCAGGCAACTTTTGAATTCCGTTTCCGGCGGAGTGTTGAACCATCTTGCAAAATACTACGGCGCAGCCACTGGCAATGCCGACGCCGTGATAGATGCAATGAGCATCGTTAACAGAGTATCCAACTTTGTGATGTGCGTGGGAATGGGTATCAGCCAAGGCTTGCAACCGGTTGCATCATTCAACTACCAAGCAAAAGAATATTCCAGAGTGAAACAGTCATTGCAAATGGCCATTCCCATTTGTTTGGGGTGCGTGGCGTTGCTTGCCGTTCCCTCTTTCATTTTTGCCGACCAAATTGCATTGGTTTTTCAAGACAAAGCCGGCGTACAAGAAATTGCCGCGCCCGCAATTCGCTACGCAATGATAGGCATGATGTTTATGCCGCTGTTCGTGCCGGTAAACATGCTGTATCAAAGCATACGCAAACCGACAATCGCCTCCTTTTTGGCATTGTTACGTTCCGGCGTGGTGTTCATCCCGATGATATTTCTTTTGACGTGGCAACTGCAAATAACAGGGCTGCAACTGGCACAACCGGTTGCCGACGTTATAACGGCGTTAATCAACCTACCATTTGTGATACATTTTTTGAAAACCACTCCCCAAAATGACGGTAAAGAAAACGATTCCGTCAACCAATCGGTGGAGGGCGAACTTCAACAATGAGAAAATTTGTTGTGGAAAACAGCGCAGACGGCAAAACTCTGCGACAATATCTAGCCGAAAACGGTTTTTCCTCCACGCTTGTGCGACGCTACAAATTTCACGGAAAAATTACCGTGAACGGAGTACCTTCGCAAGTGAACGTCGTTTTGCACACAGGCGACAGCGTGGAATTATGCTACGAAACCATGCTTAAAACCCCAAAATTTGCCCCACAAGCGGCCAACGTGCTTTTTGCCGACAAATACTTATACATTGCGGAAAAGCCATACGGAATGCCGACGCATCCCGACAGAACGCACGACGGCGACACGCTGGGCAACGCATTGGCAACCTATTTCGGCGACGGATTTGAACTGAGAATAATCACCCGACTGGACAAAACGACAAGCGGACTGGTGCTGGGTGCGTTGGATGCCGAAACGGCCGATGCACTGAACAAACTTCAACTTGCAAGGGAAATTTGCAAAACCTACCGTGCCGAAGTGCAAGGCAAGGTGGGCGAACCGTGCGGAAAAATTCAACTTCCATTGTTGCGCATTGACGAACAAAACAAAACGGTTGCGGACAGTAAAGGCAAATACGCTTGCACGGAATTTACCGTTCTTTTGCAAAAGGAAAATTCCACCGTTCTTTCCCTATCGCCCAAAACCGGGCGAACACATCAAATTCGTGCGCACCTTGCGGCAATAGGCCACCCCATTTGCGGAGACACGCTGTACGGCGGCGGCGAAGGGCGTGTGAAACTGCACTGTGCGGAAATTTGCTTCGTTCACCCTGTGACAAAACAGCTTGTGAAAGTAACTTCCGTTGCAGATTTTTAACACAAAAGTTATGTGCGACTGCCCCGACGGGTTTTATCGGCATACACATTCAAAACATAAAACAAGCGGCATGAAAGCTTCATGCCGCCAAATTTTTTATTGAACTTTTTCGCCGTTTTGGAACAACAGCGTTATTTTGTTGCCCTTCACCAAGTAGCCCCGTTTTGCAAACTTCATCATTGGCATGTCGGACATAGAATCGGAATAGAACGTTTCCGGCTGTGCATCGGGAAATTCCTTTTGAAAACGCACCACCTTTTCCGCACCGTAGCAATGCGTTTGTTTGACAAGGTAGTTGCTTTCGTTCACGGATGCAATGCACTTCACCCCCAAACGGGCGCACACTTCCGCTATCAAGTAGGACGGAGAGGCAGAAATTATCACGTCATCGTCACGGCGCACATCCAAATACCACTGTTTGACGTGCTTGAAGTTTTTATCCCAAAAGCGTTGCACAAACTTCTCTTTTTGGGGCACAAAAAGCACAAAAACTTCCATCATTTTCCAGAAAGTTTCCTTGTTGATTATCCTCAATGCGCGCAAAATAAGCGTTAAAAGCAATTCGGGCAAAATAAGCCAAAGGTAGGGCAACCGCAATGCACAAAAGGTGCAAAAACGCCGCAAACTGTTACCTTTGAAAATTGTTTCGTCAAAATCGTACGTATTCATGAGGACATTGTAGCACAATTTGACTTTTGCCGCAACAAAAGAAGATTGAAAAGGCTTTTGCGGCGACAATCTGAAACAAAGCTTGCACAATTTTGTGACAAAACGCAATTTGTTGCGAAAAAATATTTTTGTTGCAACATTTTGATTGACTTTTGAAAAACACTGCGCTATAATATTTGAGCATTTAAGTTAGATATGCGCCATTAGCTCAATTGGATAGAGCGTTGGTCTACGGAACCAAAGGTTAGGGATTCGAGCTCCTTATGGCGCGCCAAAAAAAGAGACTGCTTCCGCAGTCTCTTTTTTTGGCGCACCGACGTTCGCTTCGCTCGGTTGAAGGCGCGCTGTTTTTCTTTCGTCCTGCTTCCGCAGTCTCTTTTTTTGTCGCACCGATGTTCGCTTTAGCACAACCATTACACTTATTTCGATAGTTCCTTGGCAAGAAAAGACAATTGTTCCTTGTTTGAATCTGTCAAAGCGGAACGGATTGTAACTGTGGGCAGCCAATTCATGTTTTTGCACTTTTCCAATTTCGATTGAATAAGTTTTGCGGCAACGGGTGCCCAACTGCCGTTTTCAATCACGGCAACCGTGCGGTTTTGATAGTTTCTTTCCGCCAAATGTTCAACAAAATCTCGCATTACGGGAAAAATATCCATATTATAGGTTGTTGTGGTAAGCACAATTTTGCCGTAACGAAAAGCGTCTTCCACCGCTTCGCTCATATCGCTGCGGCACAAATCCGAAACGACAACTTTGCAACCGCAGTCAAGCAATTGCTTTTCTAGCAGCAGTGCCGCTTGCTTGGTGTGTCCGTAAACGGAAGTATATGCCACGAAAACGCCTTCGCTTTCCACTTCATAAGATGACCAAGTGTTGTACAAGCTAACGTAGTAGCCCAAGTTTTCCGCAAGCACCGGGCCGTGCAACGGACAAATGGTTTGAATATCCAATGCAGCGGCTTTTTTCAGCAATGCTTGAACTTGCGCACCGAATTTACCCACAATGCCAAAATAGTAGCGTCTTGCCTCGCAAGCCCAATCTTCTTCAACGTCCAATGCGCCGAATTTTCCAAAAGCATCGGCGGAAAACAAAGTTTTGGAGAACGAATCGTAGGTGACCATTACTTCCGGCCAGTGCACCATTGGCGCCGTTACAAAATGAAAACAATGTTTGCCCAACACAAGAGTGGAATTTTCGCCCACTTCCAAAGTGTTTTGAATGGCGTTTCCAAAAAAGTTGCGCAACATTGCATGAGCTTGTTTGGTTGCGACAACCACCGCTTCGGGAAATTTTTCCAAAAACAGGGCCACGTTTGCGGAATGGTCCGGCTCAACATGTTGCACAACCAAATAATCGGGGTTTTTACCCTGTGGCAATGCGTCAACCACATTTTGCAACCACTCTTGACCGAAACGGGCATCGACGGTATCCATAACGGCAATTTTTTCGTCCAACACAACGTAGGAATTATAAGCCATGCCGTTGGGCACTTTGTACAGTCCTTCGAAAAGGTCAATTTCGTGATCGTTCACTCCAATGTAGACAATATCTTGCAAATTTTTCGTACTCATTCCAAAACAGTGCCGCAAAACAGCGACACGCACTCCTTTTTTTTCTTTTATTATCTCACACAACAGACTTTTTGTCCACTAACGGGCAAGCCCAACAAAAACAAAAAGCACATTGACTTTTTCAACGAATTACTAAAAGAATTTTGCGTCAATTATTTTGCCATACAGCATTTTTGATATGAGCAGCGATTTTGTTCTGCAATATTTTTTATATTTTTTGCAATTAACTAGTGACTTTTCAAAAACGAAGATATCCTTTTGAAACTCAAACTGTTTTTTCTTTCGAAAGTGCTTGCGAAATCAAAAAACATTTTGCCCAAAACAAAAAAAACAGTAGTTAATGTTAAATCCCCTAGTTTTTAGTTGAAAAGCACCCCTCAAAGCAAATCGAGAGGCGAGAATGTGTTAAGTTGCAATGCAAGACACAAATAATTAATTTTTCCGTGCACGCTAAAACATCCAATGCCAAACAAAAACACGGAAGCTCAAAAGTTGAACTTCCGTGTGTTTTTGTTGAAAATTACTTTTCTTCTTTAGTTTTTTTAGCAACGGCTTTTTTAACTTGCTTTGCCACTTTAACGGCTTTTTCCGTTACTTCTTCCGCAAGACGAACAACTTCGTCGGTCAATTCGCTCACGGTCTTTTTTGCCGCTGCGCCTGCAGCTTTTTCCGCAAAAAGTTCCGAAACCAATCTGCCAATTGCAATGTTGTTGCGGCTTTCGGCATCGAACATGCAAATGTTGCGGCCAACAATTTCAAAAGCCACTTCGCTGTTCACGCCGTAGTCGACACTGCCAAACACCACTGCCGTGATAATATCCGCACCAACGGAAAGTTTGACGGTTGTTTCCATACCGGAAGGTAACGTCGTGTACACCGATCCGTTCAGTTCGCCTTGTTCCAAGCGAATAAATTCCGGACGAATACCGATAACAACATCGCGAACACCGTCGTCGGCTGCAATGCCGTCGTTGCTTTCGAAACGCATTTTCTTGCCAAACAATTCCACGTCGGCAACGCCGTCGTGCACGTTGGCTTGTGCCGGCACAAAGTTCATTGTGGGGTTACCGACGAAATCGGCAACGAACAAATTGTTCGGCTTGTTGTAAACGGTGAGAGGGGGATCGTACTGTTGCAAAACGCCACTGTTCATCAAGCACACCTTGGTTGCAAGCGTCATTGCTTCCAATTGGTCGTGCGTGACGTACACAAACGTCGAGTTAGTATCCGAATGCAAACGCTTCAGTTCCGTCCTCATTTCTCCACGCAACTTGGCATCCAAGTTGGAAAGAGGTTCGTCCATGAACAATACTTTGGGACGAGGTGCCAACGTACGGGCAATTGCAACACGTTGTTGCTGTCCGCCGGAAAGTTCGGCAGGATATCTGTTGCGGAATTCTTCGATTTTGAGCATTTGCATTACTTCAACGGCACGTGCTTCGATATCGTCCTTTTTCCACTTCAAATTTTCCAGCCCGAAAGTGATGTTTTTGTACACCGTCATGTGCGGCCACAAAGCGT
>CAZADD010000033.1:0-12629 GCA_964483825.1 uncultured Oscillospiraceae bacterium | reverse complement strand
CCGGCGAACCCAATGTTGAGTATCACGTTGTGAAACCCGCCACCGTTGAACACACCTGTGCAACGATTGTGAACCGCATTCCGTCGCTCATCAAAGCCCCGGCAGGATACGTGACTTGCGACCAGCTGGAAGAAGTACACTTCTTGACGGAATCTATGGAAAAATATTGCTAAGTCTTTTTCAATACAAGTGCAATTGGGGCTGAATGTGCGTGAATATACCGTTGCTGCACGGTGGCCACAACGTGGAAAACACGTTGTGAAACCCGCCACCGTTGAACACACTTGTGCAACAATTGTTAACCGCATTCCGTCGCTTATCAAAGCCCCGGCAGGATACGTGACTTGCGACCAACTGGAAGAAGTACACTTCTTGACGGAACCTATGGAAAAATATTGCTAATATTTTGGAAAAAAAACTAAAAACTGACCAACCGAAAAGACTTTTATCGGAAAAGACAAAAAGCCTTCGTGCCGCACGGCACGAAGGCTTTTTGTCGATTAGATAGCAATTTTGATATAATGTTTGCCCAAACACTTAAAATGGCTGGAGAAAACAGTTAAATTATTTTCAACAAGAATGCTATTCCGCACAAAATACATAAAAAACACTTACATCTGCACGGTGGCCACAACGTGGAAAACACGTTGTAAAACCCGCCACCGTTGAACACACTTGTGCAACAATTGTTAACCGCATTCCGTCGCTTATCAAAGCCCCGGCAGGATACGTGACTTGCGACCAACTGGAAGAAGTACACTTCTTGACGGAACCTATGGAAAAATATTGCTAATATTTTGGAAAAAAAACTAAAAACTGACCAACCGAAAAGACTTTTATCGGAAAAGACAAAAAGCCTTCGTGCCGCACGGCACGAAGGCTTTTCAATCAGATATGAAATATTAAATATCAACACACAACAACGACGAAACCAATTGTTAAACAGGTTGATAAATTTATCTTTGGGGCATTGGCAACAATCAAAACTTGGCTCTCCCAGAGGGATAGTTGGCGCCGCAACAGGCATCCGAGAGTTTTTCCGACACAAACGCAAACTTTGTTATTTCTCGCATTCCAGCACGACTTTGATAGCGTCGTTACCATCGAACAAAACCTTTTTGAAACCGTCTTTGTACTTGCTTATCGGGTAACGATGCGTCACAAAGCCGTCCAAATTCAGTTTGCCCTCTTTCACGAATTTATCAACAAGGTCGAACGATTGGTACACCTTGCCTTCGTATTCTTCCAAACCGTAGGAATTAACTCCAACCACGTTCAATTCTTGGTTCCAAATGGGTGTTTCGTCGATTTTTGTTGTGGTCATTTGAATTCCCACCTTAACATAGGTGCCGCGAGCGCGCAAAATACGAAGTCCCATGTTGAAGGCCCACGCTGCACCAATGGAATCGTACACTACATCCACGCCGCCGACAAGCACTTGGTTTTTGTTTTTCTTGTCGTGATAGTACAGTGCGCCCGTTTCCTTTTGCAAATAAACGTAAGGGTTGCCGCAAATGATTTTGTCAGCGCCGATTTTAAGGGCCAATTCTTGCTTGATTTTGCTTTTTTCCAAAAGATAGACGGTACAATCGGGCTGCAAAAGCTTTACAAATTGCACGATATTCAATCCAATCATGCCTCCACCCAACACAACAACTTTTTCGCCGGCCTTCGGAAGATGCTTCATCACGGCGTGCAACGACACTGCGCACGGTTCGTATAAAGTTGCCTGGTCGTTTGTTACGCAATCGTCAATTTTCATGACGCAATCTTCGGGAGCGTAGTAGCAATCGCCGAAACCTGCACCCATCATGTGATTGGGCTGACTCTTTTCGCCCATGTTAGAGCACATAACGTAGTCGCCACGCTTGCAAGCATCACACCAGTCGTCGTGATGCAGTCCCTTTGTGGAACAGTTGGGCAAGTACTTGCGCATGATGACACGGTCACCTTTTTGCAAGTTTTGCACGGAAGAACCCACTTCTTCCACGATGCCGACCGTTTCGTGCCCCATGTACTGCTTTATTTGCGAAGGCATAACCGCTAGCGACATGGACAACGATTGATGCAAAGTGAACAACGAAATATCCGATCCGCAAATTCCAGTTTGCAGGTTACGCACTTTGACGTAGTTATCGCCGGGCAAAGCGTCGACGGTTTCATTTTCGAAATAGACAGGTGAGCACTTTTTGAAAAATGCTTTTTTCTTTATCAGCTTGGATAAAACGATTGTTTTTGCCATTTTTGGCATATCAACGTGATAGGTGAGTGTTCTCATGATTTTCTCCTTATTTTTCGTTTGGTATTAAAAATATTATATAGTATCAAAAAATCTAAATACACTACATTTTTTGTGTTTTTGTACAAAAAACAACTAAAATCAAACGAAAATTTACACAAAAAACAGTGCAAATTACTTTATATCCCCCGTTAACAAATGTTTTGAAGCAAATGTTTTTTCGACAGATTTATTGCGTTGTCGATTTTTCACAAATGACACAAATTGCCAAGCAAAGCTTCAGTCAACGTTTTGGCGTTTGGGTAACGACTTTTTCGAGCATTCGCCAAGCGCAGATGAGCCTCAAAAGTGTTTTGTGTAATGTCAAAATGGCAACAAAACACCTTTCGCACAGCAAAAGTACCCGTTATTTTCCGGCGGAACACTGCACTTACTTGACTTGCGTGATACAAGTTGCTATAATCCGTTTGGTGAAAGAAAATGAAAACTAATTCCACAAAAGCAGCCATTCGCAAAACGTTTGTGCAACTGTGGGCAACCACAAACTACAACCAACTGACAATAAAACAAGTTTGCGACAAAACGCCCGTTGCACGCACCACGTTTTACTCGTACTATCGCAATTTGGACGAAGTGAAACAAGAAATTGAAAACGATCTGTTTGGCGCAATGAATGAAAAGATAAACCGTGTGCCGCCACAAAACAAGTCGTTGCGATTCAAAGCGGCCACCGACTACGTAACGGAAAACCACAATGCTTTTTGGGCTTTTTTGATTGAGCAACCCAACGACGAATTCAAAGAAAAGTGGAAAAATTGCATTAAAAATAACTTTTTTTCACACTATGTCAAAACGGAAAAGAATGCCAGCACGGAACTTCTTGCCGAAGCAATGGCTTGCGCCATTTTGGGAGCATACGCATTTTGGATGAAACACCCAAACCAATTGACGGATAAAAACCTATCATGCTTCATCGAAGACTTGACTTGCTCCTTTTCCTTTGAATAATCCACCGTTTTTACAACAAATTTAACGCTACCGACACGTTTTTGACAAATCGGCGATAATAAAGAAGGACTAACGTTATGACTTGGTTGATTTTGGCGTTGATTGCCGCGTTGGCAACGTCGCTAACAACAATTTTTGCAAAAATCGGCATCAAAAACGTAAATTCGAATTTTGCCACGGCCTACCGCACCGGCATTGTGATACTATGCTGCGTGGTGATGTGCCTTATTTCGGGAAGTTTTGAAAAATTCGGATCCATTGACGGCACAAATTGGCTGTTTTTGATACTTTCGGGGCTAGCCACGGGCTGTTCGTGGTTGTGCTACTACAGAGCATTAAAACTGGGAAACATCAACAAAGTTGCACCGATAGATAAATCAAGTTTTGTGCTTACAAGCGTTCTGTTTTTGATTTTCTTTTTCGACGACACAACAAACGGCGGCGACGCACTTACCGTTGCCATGCTGTTTTTGGCAATGGCGGCAATGCTCGGCGGCACCATGCTGATGATTTCCAAACGTGAAGACACCGAAACACAATCCCGTGCTTGGCTGATTTACGCCATACTTTCCGCAGTGTTTGCAAGCCTTGTTTCGCTTTTCGTTAAACTAGGACTGGACGGCATCCCCTCCGACTTGGGCACGCTTGTGCGCACCGTTATCGTATTTGTTTTTGCAACGGCAATTGTTTTGGCACGCAAAGAATACCGCGGAATACGCAAAACGAACGGAAAAAGTTGGCTGTTTTTGACACTTTCAGGCGTGGCAACAGGCGTTGCTTGGCTATGTGAATACTACGCTTTGAATATGGTCGGCACGAACCCCATTGCCGTGAACAGCATCGGCAAACTTTCCATTTTGCTAACCATGCTCTTCTCCGCAGTGGTTTTGAAGGAAAAATTCACATGGAAATCTATTGTTGGACTTGCACTGCTTACCGGCGGTGTAGTGCTGATAATAGTTTTCAGTTTGTAGTTGGCGAATTTAACGCAACTAAACACCAAAGGCTATCGCAAGTTACACAACTTGGACGATAGCCTTTTTTTGTGTCGAATGTTAAGTTGCAAGAATTTTTGTTCTTTTTTGATTGAAATCTATGATAATTTAACATAGCGGCCACTACCGTTACGCCGTAACCTCTAAGTTTTTTTACTTACTTCAAGTTTAATTTTTATCTACTTTCGAAATTTACTCCTGATTTTTTGTATTTTTTTAGACCCAAAATTTGCGGTGTTTTAGGTCAATTAAGTGTTTTTGTTCCACAATAGCACCGCTCGCAGGACTGTTGAGTAACTTCTTATCAAAATTATGCACTTAATAAAATTTTTTGAGCGTTTTTTCTAGTTAACTATTGACTTTTCGTAGACAAAAATTCGTTGAACACAGTCGTTTTTTGTTTTGGAAAATTCGTGTTGTTTTTTTGCTCATACTTCCACTTTGCTATTATCGAAGTTTTTTACTTAAAATTGACATTTGGTTATATTTGCGTTCAAAAACTGAAATAAAATATCAAAACACAAGTTCGTAACACAATTTGCACGAAAAAAAACGCATACGTACCCGATTTTTTTGTACATTCTTATTTGTTAACCGTGCATTCGAACACTATTTTTTAAGCCAACATTTTGCTTTTAGTTATCTTCGATGCACACAGCACCGTTCAAACTGTTGACTGTCGGCACGTTCTTTTTCACGGATATCTTCAACAAAACCACCGAAACGATCGCCGTCACTACTTCCGCAACGGGGAACATCCACCAAAACAAATTGCAAACGGCGTTGCTAAGCGTAGCCAAATACACCAGCGGCAACACCAAAACTATCAATCTCAAGGTGGAAATAATCAACGGCGAATACACTTCGTTGAACCCTTGCAACACACCTTGAATGGCAACGCTAACACCCATGAAAACGTAGCCGATTGTGGCAACGTGAAGTGCTTGTTGACACGAACTTATAACGTCGCTTTTGGATACTATCGACGATTCTTCCAGGGTTAGTGCAAACAGTTGCGAAACGGGCGATGCAAACACTTGGTACACTACCGTCAAAACGGCCGCTACGATAACAGAATCGATAATACCAAACTTGATAATTTCCTTCACACGCTCGAAGTTTTGCATACCGACGTTAAAAGACGTGAGGGAAATTAACGTATTGGAAAGCCCGAATGCCGCAAACAGCGCAATTTGCATCAACTTGTAGTAAATTCCGTAACTTCCGAAAAGCAAATTGACGGTGTAAACGTCGTCCATCGTGCCGATAATAAGCAACACGCCGAACATCATCAGCGCAAGCATGCCTTGCATCAAAAACGCAGGAAAACCGATTTTGTAGATGCCCTTTAGCACCTTCGTTGACGGTTTAACGTGTTTTGCACTTACCGTTATTTCTTTGTTTTTAACAACGTGGAAAATAACTGCCAGCAAAAACGAAACCACTTGACCTATCACCGTGGCATAGGCGGCACCGGCAATTCCCAGTTGCAACGGGAAAATAAAAACGTAGTCCAACAGAATGTTAATCAGAGCACCGCTAACTTGCGCTATCATGGAATACAACGTTTTGCCAGTGGCCATCAAAAAGCGTTCAGCAACGGCAAACCCGATAGAACCAACGGAAATGCAACAGCATATTTGCAAATATTCCGTGCCCATTTGCACCACTTCGGCGTTATCCGACATCAATTTCATGTACGGCTGTGCGCAAAACAACCCGAACAGCAAAAACACAGCGTAAAAAACGGCTATCAAAAACACGCCGTTGCCCACAACTCTTTTGGCTATGTGGAAATTGCCCTCTCCCAAACTTTTGGAAAGCAATGCGTTGATGCCCACTCCTGTGCCAACGCCGATTGCTATCATCAAAATTTGCACAGGAAACGCCGCAGACAACGCCAAATTGCCCACTGCGCCGTTTGAGCCCATGTTAATGACAAACATTGTGTCCACAACATTGTACAATGCTTGCAGCACCATGGATAAAATTGTGGGCAAGCCCATTTTCCAAATGATTTTTTTAACCTTTTCAACACCCATCGAATTACTCACGAAAAAACCTCCTAGCACGCAAAAAGGCGCAAGTCCAAACAAGTTGGACTTACGCCTTTCGACTACTCACTGTGCCATATTCTAGCACTTTTTGAGAATTTTTGCAACTTACAAAAACGAATTATTTTTTCATTTTTGCTTCTAAAAGAACTAACAGCATAAATATTTTTCCTGTTTTGTCCTAGCGTTTTACTTGTCACTTTCACGACAAACATCAAAAAGTTTTTTACCGCTTAACAAATAACATTCCGAAACGGTCGCAGCAAACGTGCCGTTCGAAACACGGATTTACAACACGATCCACATTGCGTTTTGTTGAATATTTTTCCGCAAAATAAGCGCATTTAACATCAAAGTGTCGCCAAAAACACCATACGTTAGCAAAATTTTCAACAATGCCGCTTTTTCAATTACGCAAATTGGCTGTAATACAGCGCCGCATAAGCTCCGTTCTTTGCCAACAGTTGCTTGTGGTTGCCCTGTTCGATAACGTTTCCGTTTTCCATGAACAAAATTACGTCGGCATCACGAATTGTTGAAAGTCGGTGAGCAATGACGAAACTAGTTCTACCGTTCATCAGTTTTTTCATAGCTTTGCCTATTTCCGCTTCGGTACGAGTGTCCACGCTGGAAGTTGCTTCGTCCAAAATTATCACGGCCGGGTCGAACAAGAAAACACGTGCGATGGTGATAAGTTGGCGTTGCCCCACCGACAAAGTGCCCGATTCGTTATCTAGCACGGTGTCGTAGCCTTGCGGCATTGTGCGAATAAAGTAGTCCACTTTGGCAGCTTTTGCCGCAGCTTTTATTTCTTCCATGGTTGCATCAGGTTTTCCGTAAGCAATATTTTGCGCCACCGTTCCGCCGAAAAGCCATGTATCTTGCAACACCATGCCGAAATTGTTTCGCAACGTTTGCCTTGTCATATCCGTCGTGTCAATGCCGTCCAAAGTGATTTTTCCGCCGTCCACTTCGTAGAAACGCATCAGCAAATTGACAAGGGTGGTTTTTCCCGCACCGGTAGAACCGACAATAGCAATTTTTTGTCCCCTTTGCGCCACAAAAGACAGGTTTTTCATCAACATTTTGTCTTTTTCGTAGCCGAAACTAACGTTTTGGAACACCACTTCGCCTTGTGCACGCCCAACGTCAACGGCGTTTGGTGTATCGGCAACCTCTTCTTCCGCATCCAAAAAGTTAAAAGTTCTTTCCGCAGAGGCCAATGCCGACTGCAACGAATTGATCATGTAGGACGTTTCAGTTAGCGGTTCCGCCGCCATTGTAACGTACTGCACGAAAGCTTGCACCACACCGATTGTCATGGTGTTTTTCAACATCCAAAAACAAGCAAGCAACGTCACCGCACACTGCGCAACCCTTGTTAAAATTCGTATCAACGGATTGACGCAGTTGGTCAAAAAGTCCGTTTTGCGTGTTGATTCACGCAACTCGTCGACGGAGCACTGAATATTTTCCAAACTTTCCTTTTCGTGGTTATACGCACGGATAACGTCACGCCCGGTGTAGTACTCTTCCGCCAAGCCCGTAAGTTTGGATAATGCACGCTGACGCTCGGCGGCACAAGCCAAATTTCGCTTGGAAACGGCGTTGGTTATCAACGAACAAACAACTGCGAAAGCCAAAAACACCAGTGTTAAAATCCAACTGTAGTAGAACATGAACGCCAACGAACCAACCAACGTGCCCACGGACGTTATCAACTTCAAAAGCCCCGTTTGCAACGTTTCCGACACTCGGTCCAAGTCGTTGGTTACACGGCTCAGTATTTCTCCGGGTTTGTTGCCGTCGAAAAAGCGCAACGGCAATCTGTTCAGTTTGTCACTTATTTGAGTACGCAAAGTGTAGATAAGTTTTTCCGAAACACTTGCCATAAGATAGGATTGCAAGTAGTAGAAAACGCCTATTCCCAAATACATAAGGCTCATCCAAGTTAAACCTTGTCCCAAACTATCCCATTGCAAAACGAATTTGGTGCCGTTTTGAAGACTTTGAGTTATTGCAATTTTCAAGTTATCCACCACGCCGGCACTGTAATAAGGTGTGTAGACGCTTAAAAAAGTGTACACGACGATACTCAAAGCCACGGCGAACAACTTCAACCGCTGATTGCCAAGCTGTGCAAACAGCCGTTTTGCCGTTTTCCAAGCATTTTGAGGAACTTCTTCGTTGACTTCCACGCTTTGGTTTTGTTCACTCATTTTCGTCCGCCTCCTTTGTTTGAGAATCGTAAATTTCACGGTACACTTCGCACGTTTTCAGCAACTGTTCGTGCGTGCCCGTTCCCACCGGCTGTCCTTCGTGAAGAACAATGATGTTATCCGCATGCAAAATTGTGCTTACACGCTGTGCAATTATCACCACGGCGGCATTTTTTGTCTCCGTCGCCAATGCCTTTCGCAAAGCCGCATCGGTTTTGAAGTCCAAAGCCGAAAAACTGTCGTCGAATATGAACAAATCGGGGTTTTTCACCAATGCACGGGCAATGGAAAGCCGCTGACGCTGCCCGCCCGAAAAGTTTGTGCCGCCTTGTGCCACAAACGATTGCAAACCGTCGGGCAAGGCACTTACAAAATCTTTTGCTTGCGCTACTTCCAAGGCGCGCCACAATTGTTCGTCGGTAGCATCGCTTCCGTAACGAAGATTTTCCGCAATAGTGCCGGAAAACAGCCAAGCTCGCTGTTGCACATAGGAAAGGTGGCTGCGCAACTGTTCTTGCGGCATATTTCTCACATCCACGCCGTTCACTTTCACCGCACCTTCCGTCACTTCGTTGAATCGCATCATCAGCGACGCAATAGTAGATTTTCCGCTACCGGTACCACCGATTATCGCCGTCGTTTCGCCGCGCTTACAATCAAAACTCAAGTTTTTCAACGTGTACTCGTCGGCATCGGCAAAACTAAACGAAACGTTTTCGAACTGCAACGCTACATCCGTTTTTTCTTCGTCCACTTCGCCTTTCACGTTGTCCGCTATCGTGGGCGAAAAATCCAAAATTTCTTGCACACGGTTGCAACATTCCAAAGCACGGGGCAAGGTTAGTATCACCATTTGTCCCATCATCATGTAAAACAGCGCAAGCATTGCATATTCGATTATCGCAGTTATATCGCCCAGCAAATATTTCCCGGCGGTGATACGGCCGCCACTTAGTAAATACACAGCCACAATAAACACGTTTACTGCAAAAAATGACAGTGAATCTAAAGAGGCGAAACGCTTGTTCACCTTTATCGAAACGTTTTTGTAGTCGTCGAACTCGCCGTTTAGGCGGTCTTCTTCCCACTGTTCCTTGTTGAAAGCACGAATAACCCTAACGCCGGTTATGTTTTCCAACAAAACTTGGCTCATTTTGTCCAACTTTTTTTGCAACTTTTTGAACATCGGCGTCGTGCTGTGCATTATGAACCCGGCAATAATTGCTATTGCAACAAGCACCGCCGTCAAAATTGTGCCCATAAGCCAATCTTTCAAAAACGTCATTACTAGCGCTATCACGAATATTGCCGGCACCGGCAAAAGCATTTGCAAACAACTGCCCAATGCAAACTGAATGTTGGAAATATCCGAGACTGTTCTTGTTGTAACCGATGCAGTTCCGAAGGAACGAAAATCCGCAACGGACAACTTCAACGACTTTTTGTGGATTGCGTTGCGCATGTCGGCACCCACTTTCGAAGTCAAATCGGCGCAAGCATAGGCACTTAAAATTGCCGCAACGCCCGAAACAACCGATGCCGCAGCCATTTTTATTCCGACAACGGCAATATCCGTGAACTCCGCACCGACATCGGCCAAATTCAACATTTCCGCCGCAAAAGTGGGAATTATCAATGCCCCCACGACATCTATCAGCATAAGCACAATGGTCCAAAAACAAAGTTTCGTGTGCGGTTTCAAAAATCGAAAAATAAGTTTCACTTTTCAAACCTCCGTTTGTTGACTTTTGTAGATATCCGTGCTATTGTAAACTGTATAGTAACTATACAGTCAAGGAATTTACACCATGTTTCCCAAAAATTTAATGAATATTTCCGACTTTGCAAAAATGTCGGGACTGAGCCGTCAAACGCTTATCTACTACGACAAAATCGGGCTGTTTTCGCCGTCGACGGTGGCGGAAAACAAATACAGAATGTATTCGCACAATCAAATTGAAACGATAAGCGCAATAACCATGTTGCGTGATTTGGGTGTTCCGCTAGAAAAAATTAAAAGTATACTTTCCAACATATCGCCGCAAACAACGACGGAACTTTTGGAAGCGCAACTTTGCACCATCGAAAAGGAAATATCAAAACTTTTGTCACTGCAAGAAATGGTTCGTTTGCGCTTGCAACAAATTCAAAAAGGAATTGACGCATTGGAAAACAATTGCGAATTTTTTGTGAATGAGTTTGCTTGCGACGCGCCGATTTTTGTAAGTGAAGAATTGAATTGTGCACCGTCCGACATAAACGACGACATGTTCATACGCTTTTTTCAACAAACGGAACAAAACAACTTGCCTTCCGTTTTCACTTTGGGGTGCATACGAAAAACGGATTTCGTCGGCAATAAACGGGACGTTGCGTCACAACTTTTTTGCCGGGTGCAAGATGAAAAATACGCCAATGCCTTTATCCCTGCCGGGACCTACGCCATCGGCTACGGAAGGGGCGACCCCGGAGACAACACCGAAGCGTACGAAAAAATGGCACAATTTGTTGCACAAAACGGGCTTGAACAGACGGGTGAAATTTACGAAGAGTACCTTATTGACGAACTTGCCGAAAAAAATCCCGAAAATTACGTTTTTCAGCTAGCCGTCCGCGTGAAAAAGAAACAAAACAACGACAACTAATAAACTATCACACTCATTGTGAAAGGCAAAGAATGAAAATCTTCAACATATCAAATTTCACGGAGAATTAACAAAGCAACACACAAGAAAAGACCTTGCAGGATGACAAGCCCCTAAAAGACAGCGATTTTAGGAGAAATTTCAGCGACAAGGTCTTTTTCAACAAATTTCACGCTTTTTGTCGGTGTTTTTGAAAAGTACTGTTTGGAACACAAAAACTATTGCTTTTGAATAGTTTTTGACGACTAATTATCTAATTTTTATCAGCACGCTGCTATTTTTATCGTCGCACCAGTAATTATGCACAAACGCTAAGAGTGGCGAGTTGACATCTATCAAAAACAATGTGGTTCACGACGCAAAACATAAGCTTACGAAAACGCACAAAACGCAAATTTACAACCAATTCTCCCACGTCACTTTCGACGTTGCTTGCATCCCAAAACGACGATTATGTGTAAAAATGCAGTTTTGGGACACACATAACTTCCCAATCAATCTTCACAAACGGCATTGCAAGGCGGCTCAAGGCTGTTTTTTTGCATTTTTTCCATTTTCAACCAACTGTAAAAGCCGTACAAATCGTTAACCAAGAACGTTGCAAAACAAGTTACGACGGCAATGTAGGTGGTATCGAAAAACGAAGCCAAGACCCACAAAACAATGAGAACTACGTCGTTTGCGGCATACGCCAGCGCAAAATAGGGACTGCGACGGAAGGTGAGGTACACAGCAATAAAACTTGTGGCAACGGAAATTGTGCTTGGCACGATGTTTGCAGTATCGAATGCTTCCAACACAAAATAGAACGCCACTGTCACTGCAAGCGTCAACAAAAAAGAAAAGGCAACTTCCTTTTTGCTTAGTCTGTTAACCTTTACTTGTGCACGGTTGCCGTCAAATGGGTTTTTGAGCCAACTTACAAGCGCAACCACCGCCATGGGAGCAGTCATGCCAAGATAAGTTATCATTTCGCCGTAGTAGGCAAATTCCCAAGATATCACGCCGTAGAGCACGCTGAACGCAACCATCAGCACTTGCCCTATCGGGTTGCCCTTTGCGTTGAATATAAGCGAAGTAACCCCAACGACGGACGCTATAAGCGTTAGCAAATCCCCCTTAAACAGGCAAAAGGACACCGTGATCACACACACGGAAACCAGCCACAACGCCCATTGGCCTTTTGAAAAGTAGTTTAGTAATTTTTTCATAATTCCTCCAAGTTTCAAAATGACTTCTACAATAAATGTTGAAACACAACCCCAAAACCAAACGGTCTTGGGGATAATTTTGCAAAGCACACTGTTTGTTGATAAAAAAACTACATTGCGGATACTACGCAAGAACAGCCAAACAGTTCGATTCCAACCTTTTGCATTCAGGAAAACTTTCCGTTCCCTGCGGTTGATGAGCAAAAAAAATAGCACCCGTTCGGCGCATCTTCAAAGACCTAACGATACGCGAACGAA
>CAZADD010000032.1:0-13193 GCA_964483825.1 uncultured Oscillospiraceae bacterium | reverse complement strand
CCGACGTAAACTTCATACCCTCGTCTTAACAATTCAATCGCAACTATATTTTCAAGAACTCTACCGTAATCCAAATTCTTCGTTCCGAGTTTTGCATAGCGGAAAGAATGGTCGCTTAAATAATATTTATCGTTAGAAGCAAGATATTTTTTGCCGTGAATATCGTATCTTCTGATTTTATAAAAAGCAAACGCATTACAAAGATATTGAAGATAATTGCCGATGGTTTTATGATTGATTTTATCCTTGTTTATCGTCAGCGTATTCGCAATATTTCTCGCCGATGTAAGATTGGATATATTATCCATAAGATAGTCAACAATCTTATCCATCAATTGCGGATTTCTGATTTTATATTTTTGACGAATATCCCGAACAATCAATGTATCGAATACATCTGCAATATAATCGTACTTTGCTTCCATATCACGATACAAATAAGATCCGGACATTCCGCCCTCTTTTATATAACTATCAAAAGCATCATAAATGTTCGTATTTTCAAAATATTCCAAATACTCTTTGAACGAAAACGGGTAAACCTTTATTTCAAACGTTCTGCCCGTAAACAGCGTAGCCAAATCGGAACTCAAAAGAAACGCATTTGAACCTGTAAGATAAATATCATATTTTTCTTGTGCGTGTAAACTATTGATCGTTAGCTCAAAATTAGGACATAGTTGCACTTCGTCTATCAATACGAAATTCTCAACGCCTTCTTTATAAGCATTTTCAATATAATCGTTGAGCGCATGATATTCTTTTAGATTTTCAAACTTTGCGATATTAAAATTGATATGAATGATATTTGCATTCGGCTGTGTTTCGGATATATATTTTTTGAATGCTTCCAATAATTTAGATTTTCCGCTACGGCGAACACCTGTTATTACTTTTATATCCGGTGTTCCAACCACATTCTTTACTTTTTCAAGATAAAAATCACGCTCTATCAGTTTCATTATTATCACCTCTGCATTTAGTATACAACATTCTTTTCCCAAAATCAAGCATTTTTTATTTTTGGGAAATAGAATTTTGCGTCAAATAAAAGCACAAATAAGTTACATCCGTGCTTTTAATCATTAAATCATTTTGAAATATTGCAATGCCTCAATAATAATTTTACGTTTATCTTCTGGAACTTGCGGTTGTTTGCTATCCTCTTTTTTCGAGTGATTATAATTTTCTCTTTCCTTAATACCGCACAATTCTTTGACTTGTGCAATATACAGGCTACTAACCTTTACTTGATATTTTTCTAAAATATACTGTTTTATCTAGTCGTATGTTCCTTTGGATTCCGCTTTCGTTAAAAAATCATCATCCATTTCAATATTTACTTCCAAATAGTCCTTCGCCTTTTTCCTTGACAAAAGAACTACCGTTTCCACTTGGTCGGTGTGGGGGAACATGTCGTAGGGTTGGGCAAAAACGATGTCGTAGCCTTGGCTGAGCGTTTTCAAATCCCGTGCAAGCGTTGCACTGTCGCACGAAACGTACACCACGTTGTTGAACTGCGCTTGCAAAACCGTGTTACAAACGTCGCCCAAGCCTTTTCGGGGCGGATCCACCACCAATGACATCACTTTGCCCTTGTTTTGCTCGGCAATTTTGGGCAATTCCACATTCACGTCACCGCACACGTTGGTCACGTTGGGAGTAGCGTTCAAAACGGCAATTTCCTTGGCATCTTGTACCGCAGAAGGCTCGATTTCCACGGCAAAAGTTTGATATTTTTCGCTTGCCAACACGGTGGTTAGCACACCCACGCCGGAAAAGCAATCCACCAACACTTCCGTTTGGGAAACGTCCAACAATTCCTTCACCTTGGCATACAACTTGTCTTTCACTTGGTTGTTAACTTGAAAAAAGCTGGTTGGGCGCAAACGAAATTTCACGCCCAAGTGTTGGCTTTGGATATATTCCTGCCCTGCAACGTGTTTGGTAGTTTTGCCCAAAATAACGTTGTTTTTAAGGCTGTTTTCGTTAACGAAAAGTCCGAATTGCGAAAAATTGTTTTGCAATTCCGCAGCAAGTAGCCGCCAATCCACCTTTTGTTGGCCGTTTGTGACAACCACGACAAGCAGTTGACCGTCCATAAAACGTGCCACAAGGTGGCGCACAACGCCCCGAAACGTATTTTCGTCGTAAGGTTCGATTTTGTTTTCGTTCAAAAACTTGCGGAAAATTCGCACCAGCTTCGTGCTCCACTCGCCGCCCAACAGACAGTGGTCGGAATTTACAACTTCGTGGCTGTTTTGGCGATACATTCCGATTTGCACGTTCCCCGCTTTTCCGCGCACGGGCAACGACAGTTTGTTGCGGTAGTCTTCCGTTTGAGGGCTGGGCACGCACGGTTGCACTTCAACTGCCAATCCGCCAATTTTTTTAAGGTTGTTTTGCACCTTGTTGCGTTTGAAAACAAGTTGCTCGGCGTAGTTCATGTGCATAAGCGAACAGCCGCCGCATTTCCCGAAGTTTTTGCACGGCGGTTGCACTCGTTTGGGGGATGGCGCAACAATCTTTTCAGCCTTGCCGTAGCCAACGCCCTTTTTGACGTAGTTCAAGCGCACTTCCGCCCTTTCGCCCACAATCATTTGGGGCACGAACACCGTCAAGCCGTCGACGGTGCCCACCGTTTCGGCATTGGAATACGCCTCGGCAGTATATGCAATTTTTTTGTTACAGTTGTTTTTCATTGTTCTTCACTCGCCACGGTGTTGCTTCTCACTTGCGGAGTGCAATTCATTTTGACGGTGAAAGTGCTACCCTTGCCAAGTTCACTTTCCACTTGCACGTCGAAATGCAACAGTTCGCAAATTTTTTGCACGATGGAAAGCCCTAAACCGTTGCCTTCCGTTGCGTGAGACCTGTCGCCTTGGTAAAACTTGTTGAAAATGCCTTTTTGCGTTTCTTCGTCCATACCGCAACCGTTATCGGCAACCTTTACCGTTGCAATGCCGTTTTCTTCCGTTGCGGAAACGGTTATCTTGCCGCCTCGCGGAGTGAATTTCACTGCGTTAGACAACAAGTTCACCCAAATTTGACTTACAATTTTTTTGTCGTTTTCCACGGCGATACTGTCCAAATCGACGCAAAGCTCGATGCCCTTGGCCTCGCAAGATTCGGAAAACAGCAACAAACATTGCCGCAGTTGCTCGTCCAAAAGGTATTTTTCGTTCATCACCGTGGCAGATCCCAACCTTGTCAGCATCAAAATGCTTTCGGAAAGGTGCACCAAACGACTAGATTCGTTGATTATCACTTCCAAGTACTCGTTGCGATCTTCTTCCGAAAGATTGGGGTCTTTCAGCAATTTTGCAAAGCCGGAAATGGAAACGATGGGCGTTTTGAATTCGTGGGAAAAGTTGGAAACAAAATCTTCACGCAACGTTTCCACGCTTGCAAGTTTTTTTGCCATTTCGTTGAAATTTTCGGCAATGTGCAAACCGCTCATCAACGGGCCGTCGTGAATTCTCACGCTGAAATCGCATTCGGAAATTTTTTGCAATGCCTCCAAATAGGGTTTGGACGTTTTTACCATTATTGCGGAATACGCCAAGGAAAAACCCGACCCGATAACAATACTCAGCCCCAAAATAATCAGGCCAAAGGCAAAAACGTCGTCGTAGGCGCCTTGCCAATACTTGGCAATTATGGCGGAAATGCCGGATGTTAAAACCATTGTGCAAACTAACAAAACGAACAGCCCCAAAATCATGATGAGCGTCATTCTGTTGAAAATATTTTTCTTTTCTCTGTTACCGTTATTCTTCATGACGCACCGCCTTGTAGCCCAGTCCGCGAACGGTTACTATTTCAAAATCGGGTGTATCGGCAAAACGGGTGCGCAAACGGTTGACGTGCACGTTGACGGTGTGCTCGTCACTTTCGGCATCCATGCCCCAAATTTCATCCATAAGTTGCAAACGGGTGAACACCACGTTGGGATAGGATAGTAGTTTGAACAGCAACAAAAATTCCTTTTGCGGCAAAGTTTCCGTGCCGCTTGGCATTGTTACCGATTGATTGTTGTAGTCCAACATGACGCTGCCCACTTGCAACTTGTGTTCCGTTGCAATTTTGGAACGGCGCAACAACGCTTTGATGCGCAACAGCAATTCTTCTGTATCGAACGGCTTTGTCATGTAGTCGTCGATGCCCACGATGAAACCTTGCTTGATATCTTCGGTTTTTTGCTTTGCAGAAAGCATTAGCATGGGAATTTGACTTCCGTTATCACGCAAACTGCTAGTCAGTTCGTAGCCGTCCATGTTGGGCATCATAACGTCAATCACCATCAAGTCGACGTGATTGTTTTCCAAAACGTCCAATGCTTGCAAACCGTCCGCCGCAGTTAGGACGTTGTAGCCGCCGTGCTGTTTTAACACTGCCGCCAAAAGTTTTCGGGTGCTGACGTCGTCTTCCACAACCAATAAATTGAACATAGTTTCCTCCTTTTTGAAAACGGAGTTGTTTTTTTGTTATTGTACCGCAAAATTGCGAAAAGGTAAATAGTTACGCCGCAATTTGAACAAAATCCGCCCTGTTGACAGCTATTGTGGCGACAATTTTATCCACAACGGGATATTTGTGCCGTTTTCAATACCAAAAAAGAGGCCGCCGACAAGTTGCAAAAACTTGTCGACAGCCCTCTTTGTTAAGCTGTGCTAAAATCAACTCAATTCGAACATGCCGGTGTACAGTTGATAGTACTTGCCTTTTTGTTCGATAAGGTCGTCGTGACTGCCACGCTCGATTATTTCGCCGTTTTCCAGCACCATGATAGCGTTGCTGTTGCGAACGGTGGAAAGACGGTGTGCTATAACAAAGGTCGTTCTGCCTTCCATAAGTGCATCCATGCCCTTTTCAATCAACCATTCCGTTCTGGTATCGATACTGCTGGTTGCTTCGTCCAAAATAAGCACGGGAGGATCGGCCACGGCGGCACGGGCGATCGCCAAAAGTTGGCGTTGTCCTTGCGAAAGGTTTTCGCCGTCGCGAGTGAGCATTGTGTTGTAGCCTTCCGGCAAGTGCTTGATAAATTGGTGAGCGTTTGCCGATTTTGCCGCAGCAATGCACTCTTCGTCGGTGGCATCCAATCGGCCGTAGCGAATGTTATCCAACACGGTGCCCGTAAACAAGTGAGTGTCTTGCAACACCATGCCCAACGATCTGCGCAAGTCGTCCTTTTTGATTTTGTTGATGTTTATTCCGTCGTAACGGATTTTTCCGTCCGGCACGTCGTAGAATCTGTTAATAAGGTTTGTGATGGTGGTTTTGCCTGCGCCGGTAGAGCCGACGAAAGCAATTTTTTGCCCCGGTTTTGCATAAAGCGATACGTTGTGCAACACCGTTTTGTTTTCTTCGTAGCCAAACGTCACGTCTTCGAAACGAACGTCACCTTTCAGTTCCGTGTAGGTGACTGAGCCGTCGGCGCTGTGCGGATGTTTCCACGCCCACATTCCTGCGCGAACGTCGCTTTCCACAATGTTGCCTTCTTCGTCCTTGGTGGCATTCACCAAAGTGACGTAGCCGTCGTCCACTTCAACGGGGGTATCCAACAGCTTGAACACTCTTTCGCCGCCTGCAACGGCAACGAAAACAAGGTTTATTTGTTGTGCGATTTGTTGAATGGGGTTGGTGACGTTGCGAATGTAAAGCAAGAACGTTGCAACGACGCCTACCATTGCCAACGGAGTGGCGGAATCTATTGCCAAAATGGCACCTACGATAGCAATTCCCGCGTAGAAAAAGTGGGAAAGGTTGTTCATTATCGGGCCCATTATGTTGGCGTAGCTGTTGGCGTTGGTAGCAACCTTTTGCAAGTGGCTGTTGATTTCTTCAAACTCCGCCTTGGCAATTTCTTCGTGGTTGAACGCCTTTACTACCTTTTGACCTTCCGTCAATTCTTCGATATAGCCGTTCAGTTTGCCCACGGCTTCTTGTTGAGCAACGAAATTCTTTTGGGATTTTCCGCCCAAAACTTTTACCACAATGCCCATGATAAGCAACATGCCTATCATCACCAGTGTCAGTTGCCAATTCAAAATGAACATCATTGTGAACACGGTGATAATGGTGATGCCGCTGCTTACCAGTTGCGGAACGCAACGTGCAATAAATTCGTTCATCGTGTCCACGTCGTTGGTGTAGCGAGACATCAATTCGCCGTGCGTGTTGGTATCGAACACCTTGATGGGCAAGCGTTGCATGTGCGTGAACAGTTCGTTACGCATGCGCGTCATCGTGGTTGTGGAAATTCCCACCAAAATGCGGTTGGAAACGTAGTTGCACGCTATTCCCAAAACGTAGATGGCGGCAATGATGGCAACCATCGTTCCCAAAAACGCCATTTTGTCGGTATAGGCAAGATTATCTAGCCCTGTGATGCCCGTCAGTTCCATTCTTTCGCCGCCGCTAACCTCTTGCACTGCCAATCCGGTAAGTAACGGAGAAAGCAACGACGTTGCAAAAATATTTGCAAAGGATTGCACCGCTATGCACAAAAATACCACTACCATTCTGCCTGCATAAGGCTTCAAGTAGCCCAATAATCTTTTAACCGTGCCGAACATATTTTTCGGTTTCGGCGCACCCATGTGTTTACCTCTCGGTGGCATTGTCGTCACCTCCTTCTACTGTACCTTTCTGTTGAGAATGATACACTTCCTGATAGATAGAGCAACTTTGCATAAGTTGTTCGTGGTTGCCGATTGCGTTAACTTTGCCGTCGTCCAAAACAATTATCTTGTCGCAACCTTCCACGGAGGAAATGCGTTGTGCAATGATAATCGTGGTCATGTCTTTATCCAACTTTTTCAGTCCTGCACGAATTTTTGCGTCCGTTGCCGTGTCTACCGCACTGGTAGAATCGTCCAAAATCATGATTTTGGGCTTTTTGAGCAATGCACGGGCAATGCACAAACGTTGCTTTTGTCCGCCGGAAACGTTCACGCCCCCTTGCCCCAAATCCGTTTTGTATCCGTCGGGGAAAGAAGTGATAAATTCGTGAGCACAAGCCGCTTTGCAAGCCGCTTCGATTTCTTCTTGCGTGGCGTTTTCGTTACCCCAACGCAAGTTTTCTTCTATCGTGCCGGAAAACAGCACGTTCTTTTGCAACACCATAGAAACGCTTTCACGCAAGTTGAACAACGTGTAGTTGCGCACGTCTTCGCCGCCAACGTACACCGCACCGCTTGTCACGTCGTAGAAACGGGGAATAAGTTGCACCAAACTGCTTTTGCCGTCCCCCGTGCCGCCGATAATGCCCACCGTTTCGCCGGATTTAATTTCGAAATCCAAGTCTTCCAAAGTGAGATTTTCGGAGTTTTGCGAATAGGAAAAGTTGACGTGATCGAATTTGATGGAGCCGTCCTTGACGAGCATGTCGCTTTCGCCGTCCTTGACGGTGGGTTCTTCGTCCAACACTTCGTAGATTCTGTCGATGGATGCCTTGGACATTACAAGCTGCACTGCAATAAAGCAAATCATCATGACGGAGCTCAAAATGGAAGTGCCGTAACTCATCATTGCCGTTACCGTGCCTGCTTGAATTTTGCCGGCAGCAATATCCATGCCGCCTACAATCATCAAGGCAATCATCGTGCCGTACATAACTGCCATTGTCATGGGGTTCATCAACAGCATTATTTTTTCCGCTTTCAACTGAGAAACACGCACGTCTTCGGCAGATTTGCGGTACTTTTCTTCTTCGTAATCTTCACGCACGAATGCCTTTACGACACGAATACCAACAAGGTTTTCTTGAACGTCGGCGTTCATTTTGTCGTAGCGTTTGAGCATTGCACGGAACAGCGGGAACACCTTGTAGGACAACGCAAACATGCCCAAAGCAAGCAACGGAATGGCCACGACAAATGCCCACGCCATATCCGGCTGATTCACGAAAGCCATCACGCACGAGAAAATGAGCATGGCCGGCGCACGCACAACCGTTCTGATCAACATCATGAAGCTTTGTTGGGCGTTGTTCACGTCCGTCGTGCAACGGGTAACCAAACTTGCCGTGGAAAATTTGTCAACGTTGGCAAAAGAGAAATCTTGAATTTTGTCGAACAAAAATCCGCGCATGTTTTTGGAAAAACCGGAACCTGCAACGGCACAAAGACGGCCGGCAATTATGCCGAACGTCAACGACAACAGCGCACTTACCACCATCAAAATGCCGTAAGTTATCACCGTGTTCAACAAAACGGAAGAATCGCCCATTATCAACGTGCCTGCATTGATTGTTACAATTTGAGACGACGAAAAGTCAAAGTAGGTCAAAGCGGAAGTTAACTTGCCGGCATCCGGGTCGGTTGCCGAAAACAACTGCATGACGTTCAAAATGTTGGACATCAACATCGGCAAAAATACTTCCAGCGCCGATTCCAACATTACGCAAATAATGGTGAAGATCGACTGCCTTTCGTAGCCTTTCGTTCCTTTTAGTAATCTTTTTAGCATTTTTCACCTATCTAAAACATTTTATTGACAAGAAAATAATGTTTATCCGCCCTTTTTGTGCACATAAACACAAAAAAGGTAAACTTGTGTATATTATATACTTTTTTTCTCTTTAAGCAAACTGAATTTGCCCGTCTGGCGAAAAATTTTGCGGCGTTTTGTCGATTTCCGATTTTGAAGCCACCCCAAAAGAAAAAGTGTGCAAGTCGCTTTTTCGAGTCACACACTTTTGTTATTCAATTTTATTTCGACTAGTTGTTGGTAGCCGGTGCTCTCAAAGCAGCATCCATTTGTGACCAAGCATCTTGTGCGCTTTGTTTTGCAGAAGCGTAGTTGGTTTCGAAAGCAGTGAAAAATTCGTTAGCAGCCGTTGTTTGCTTTTCGGCGATTTCGTCAACGAATTCGTCAACGTTAATGCCGGCAATAAACGTAGTAACAGAAGAGTATGCCATATTCAGCATCGTTTGCGTCAAAGTAAACATGCTGTTAGCCGTTTCGCCTGCTGTTATAAGTGATTGTTCCGCCGTGTTCAACAAGTCTTTCAATCCGTTAAGATGGTCTTGAACTGCGGTAGGAATTCCGTCGGCATAATCCGACTCGGAAACTTCGTTAAGATAGTTCAAATAGTTTGTTTTTGCAGCGCGAACTGCTGCAAGAGCTTTTTGGTAATCAGACGTTTCGTCAACCAACCATTTTTTACGCGCTTCTTCCAAACCTGCCGAATAATTTTCGTATTTCGCAGTAAGGTCGGATAACGTTTCTGCTTGCTTTCCGGAAAGTTTCGTTTTCAAAACATCATATTTTGCCTTATCCAAAGCGTGAGCTTTTGCTTCGTAGTAGGCTGTTTTGAGTTCTTGAGAGTAGTATTCCGCGGTTTCCTTTCTGGATTCGGCAATTTCAGCAAGCAATTCTTTGTATTCCATTGCTTTGATTTCCGCTTCTTCCAAGTAGGGAGCGCATTCTTCAACAAGTTTTTGCAATTCTTCTTGCGTGATTGCTGCAGCTTGCGTCAAAGTTGCAGTGATGTTTTCTTCGCTCAAATAGCTATCCACTTTTGCTTTGACGTCGTCGAACAGTTCTTTTGCCGCAGTTGCATCGCCGGAAATGGAAATTTCAACGTTATTGTTTTCCACTTTCAACGAACCGGAAACAAGGTAGCCTGTATCGGTGCAAACTTGCACGAACAGTTGCGCTGCTTCTTCGGCAGTTTTTCCTTCGATTTTTTCGAATTCTTCGGCGCTGATAACAAGGTTGCCTTCTTCGTTCAATGCGTTGACGGTGATAACCTTGCCGTTGCCGTCCAACACGAATTCCACTTCGGGGTTCAACGAAACGTTCATCACCGTTGCGGGATCGCTGTTGCCACCGCCAAAATCACAACCAACGAATGCAAACAAGCTTGCCAAAACGCAAAGCGTCAGCACTAAGCACAAAATTTTCTTCATAATATCCTCCGTTTAGAGTTTGTTTTTTTGTTACTAACGGTTGCATTATACTATACTGTTGCACCGTTTGGCAATAGTAAAATTACGGCATTTTTTTCACTTTTGACACTTTGGTCAATTTTGTGCAATTTTTGCTAGCCAAAAATGATGAAATCGGCATCTTTGCCCACTTCCAAAGTGCCTATGCGGCCTTCCAGTCCAACAAGTTTGGCAGGGTTCACCGTCCACATTTTGATAGCTTCGGAAAGAGGCAAGCCTGTGAAAGTGACAGCGTTTGCCAAACCGGAATAGGCATCCAAAGTGCTACCGGCACGAACACCGCTAGGCAAGCGAGCGTCGCCGCCCTTGACGAACACCGTTTGGCCCGCCAAAGTGTAGGTTCCGTCCGGCAAACCGGCCGCCATGATACTATCGGTGATGCCTATCACACGATTGATGCCTTTTGTTTGAACAAGTAACTTCAACACGTCCTTTTGCACGTGTTTTCCGTCGCAAATAACTTCGCAAAAAGCGTTGGAGGCCATTGCGCTTCCGCTGACGTTCAAGTCGTGCCTATCCAACTGTGCCATAGCGTTGCCCCAGTGCGTGAAAGATTTTGCACCTGCTTTCAACGCCTCCTGCACAATTTCGCCGCTTGCGGCACTGTGACCGATAGATACCACCACGCCGCTATCCGACACTTCGGAAATAAAGGCAACGGCATCGGGAAGTTCGGGGGCAACCGTCACAATTTTGATAAAACCGTTTGCCGCCTTTTGGTACTGCATAAACTTATCCACCGAAGGTTTTTTCAAGTGTTGAACAGGCATTGCACCGCAATACGTTTCCGAAATGAACGGACCTTCCAAGTGAATGCCCTTAACTTCGGGGTAATCCTTGGCCAATTCGCAAATAAGCGCCACTTGGCGGCAAATTGTTTCGTCGCTATCCGTCATGACGGTGGGGAAAACGGTGCCCACGCCGTGAGCAACGTAGAAATCCATTATTTTTTTCATACCGTCCAAATCGGCAGTGTTGAAGTCGTAGCCGTTGGCTCCGTGGGTGTGAATATCCACCAAAGCCGGCAAAACGTACTTGCCCGTGCAATCGAAAACTTCCGTTTGCTCGTCGGCGACTATTTCCGGCGCAATTTCAATTATTTTTCCGTGGTTTGCGACAACGTCGCATTTGACAATTTTGTTGCCGATAAGGCAACTTCCGTTTTTGTAGAGTTTCATGTTTTCACCTCGCACAAAGTTTAGCACAGAGGGCCAAAACAGTCAACGGCTTGCAACAAAAAGACAATTTGTTACACAACTATCCACGGCATCAAGCTCGAATGCATGTTTTTGCGCAAAACACTGCCCAAAGCGTATAACAAAAAATCTTGCAAGCGTCGTTTGGGTGTGATATAATGTGTAACAACTTGCACGGGCAACGGTTTTTTGTTGCCACACGGGAGGTAAAATGGCAGAAATACTGATACAAACTTCTCATCTCACCAAACGGTACGGAGCGTTGTGTGCAGTAAACGACGTGTCTTTGACGGTAGAAAAAGGCTCCGTCGTGGGGCTTGTCGGCAAAAACGGCGCAGGCAAAACCACACTTATCCGTCTATTGACAGGGCTGACCGTTCCCACAAGCGGAACTTTTTCCGTTTTGCCGGAAAGAACACGCACGGATACATCCGTTGCGGCAATCATCGAAAAACCGTCGCTGTACCAAAACATGACGGCATTGGACAACTTGCGCGCACAATGCAAACTGCTGAACATCACGGCGGACGACGACTTTTTGAGAAAAACGCTTGCGTTGGTGCATCTAAACGACACGGCGCAAAAGGTGAAAAACTACTCGTTGGGCATGAAACAACGCTTGGCCATTGCACTGGCGTTAGTGGGGAAACCCGAACTGCTGATTTTGGACGAACCCACAAACGGTTTGGACCCCGAAGGCATACGGCAACTGCGCGAACTGTTTGTAACGCTGAACAAAGACATGGGCACGACGATAATCGTTTCCAGCCACATACTGTCCGAGCTGCAAAAATTCGCAACGGAATTTTACATTATGGATAAAGGTCGCATAGTGAAGCATGCCAGCGGTGAAGATTTGGCGGAAAGCGAAAAGCGTTTGAGAATTTCCGTAGATAATGTGGAAAAGGCCGTGGAAGTGCTTTCTTCGCTTGGCAAAACCGTTGCAAAAGAAAACGCCGTTGAGGTTTACGGCGAAGTTCAGCCCACGCAAGCATTGCTTTTGCTGGCACAAAACGGCATCGTTGCCACCGACATTGCTACCGTCGGAAACAGTTTGGAAGAATACTTCCTTGAAGCTATCGGAGGTGCAAAATGACGGCAATTTTTCGTTTACAACTGTTCAAGTTGAAAAAATCCACCACTTTTTGGGTGTTTTTGGGATTGTGCGTGGTACTTCCGCTACTAGGCATGCTACTAGTGCTAGGATTGTTCAACATAATTTCGGGCGAAGTGGATTTATCCGATTTTGCGGGAGCCACTAGCGTCACTTCGTCGCTGATGTCCTTCGCTTCCTTTGATACCTACTCCACGATTTTTGCAATTATTTGCTCGTCGATAGTGCTTAGCAGAGAATTTTCGCAAGGCACCGTTCGCAACGCCATTTTGGCAAACAAAAGCCGCTTGCAACTGTTCGTTGCCTACGTGGCGACGGCACTTTTCATCGGAGCGGCGTACTTTGTGGCAAACTTTGTTAGCGCACTTGTGTTTTACGGTTCCATTTTCGGGTTTGGAACGCTTTCGGCTGGAAGTGCCGTTTCCGCAGTGCTTTGTTGCTTTGCAATGGGATTGGGCTCCATGCTGTTTTCCGAATCGTTGGTGTGCGTGTTTTTGTTCGGAACACGCAAACAATCGGCAACCATTGCTTGGCCGCTTGTTATTTGCCTTGTGGGCACAAGCATCCTGGCATCCATAATAGACACCGTTTTGCTTTCGGTACAACTTAACGGATACACAATTTCCGAAACGCTGATGAAATGTTTGCCTTTCTACAACCTTAACTACCTTGGCGATACAACCCCCGACGGCTTGGTGTGCGGCATGACCATTTTGTACGACGTGGTGTTTTCGGTAGGATTTTTGGCAACGGGCTTCGTTTCGCTGAAACACGCCGACTTGAAGTAGACCGCATTTGGTGATGAAACATTTTTTGTTTACTTAAATTTTCACACAAAAACAACAAACGGACGACGCAAGTTGAACCTTGCATCGCCCGTTTTTTAACACTGCCGCCCCACCGCAACGACGCTGTTTTCAAAAA
>CAZADD010000031.1:8216-13309 GCA_964483825.1 uncultured Oscillospiraceae bacterium | reverse complement strand
GTGGACACTTGGTTGAAGAAAGTTTACCACAACTATTTCGAGCAAGGGCACAAAGATAGTGAATTATCGACCTTTTTTTGCAACTTATTTGGCGATGATGCGGGACTTTGTCAACAATATTTGTTTTATTTTCAAAGAAAGTATAGACAAAACGACGAAAATACTGTAAAATAAGCAGTGAAGAAAGTTTGGAGGTAGCACAAAATGCTTCGAGACAAAAAAATTGCATTATTCATTGACGTAGACAACTCTTTGTTGGACAGTGAAGGTTACGAAAGCGTAGTATCGCAAATTTCCGCAATGGGCGATATCGTTTGCGGAACAATTTACGGCGCAAGCGAAAGAAAGCACAAAAAAGTTATTGAACAGGCAACGGAAAAAGGATACCTCGTTCAACAACCCATGCGCATTCGCCGCCGTGTTCGCAAAGTGTTCGACGATCGCATTTTCGTGGACGTGACGGAACTGGTTCAACGCAACACGGAAGTGGATACCGTTGCCATTGTATCCGGTGCAACGGATTTGGTGTATTTGTTTGCTTATTTGCGTCGTCGCGGTTTGCAAGTTATTGCAGCGGATAACCTGGACGAAGTAAGCACTGCACTTGCTGCAGCAACCGTTCGTTTGGCTACGGCAAAGGCAAAAACCGTCAAAGCACCGGTCAAAAAGGTTGCTCCCAAGGCTGTTCCCGTCGTGGAAGAAAAACCCGTTTCAACTACCGTTGATGCGGACACGGCCAAAATGCAAGAATTGTTCAGTGCAATTAACAAACTGCGCGCCGACTACGATGCGGAAAAAGCACCTGCTAAGGTGGAAGAACCCGCACCTGTCGTGGAACCTGTGGTGGAAGAAGTTGCACCCGTGCATGAAGAACCTACCCCCGTGGAAGAACCCGTGGTGGAAGTTGAAGAACCCAAGGCGGAAGCGCCCCGTGCATCCTACGTTTCGCAAAACGATAGCGAACTGGTCAAGCGTATCGAACAACTGCGCAAAAACAGCAGTGACGATTCAAGCGATATGGTTGCAGAACTCAAAAAACTGTTGGACGGTTTGGAATAAGACTTAGATTCTTGCCGAACGTCTTTCGGCAAATCAAAACGAACCCAAAAGTGTTCCCGTGTTTTTTAGTGGGGACACTTTTATCTTGTTGCTCGGCTCGAAAATTGCCGCAAAAGCCGTCGTGTTTGTAACGCACTTTTGTTTTCGGCAAAAACTTGTGGCATTGGGCAACGCCTTGCAACTGAAATCTGAAACACCAAGAGCAACTGCCTTTTCGTCGCAAAAAACGTGTGATTTTGGGCAAACTTTCGGTGTCACGATAATTTTCTTGTTTTTGCATGCAAAGCAAGAATTTTCTATCAAAATATCATCAGCAATAACATATTCAAGGAGTAACGAATGTTCACTGTAAATATTCAAAACAAAACTTTGAAACTTAACGAAAAAACGCCTATATTGAGCGTTATCGAAACCCCCAAAAACTACTATGCCGCAAAAGTTAACAACCGCTTGCGCGAACTGACGTATGAACTCAGTTTCGATTGCAATGTGGAACTTTTGACGCTTGCCAACAACGACGCTGTGAAGGTGTACGAAACGAGTTTGCGTTATTTGGTTGCAATGGCTTTCTACAATTTGTATCCGGAAGTGGATATCAAAATTTCCTATGCAATATCCCGTTCCATTCAAATAAACGTGTTGGGACCCAACAAAATTCAAATAACATCTGCCGTTATCAAGAAGTTGGAAGAGGAAATGCGCCGTTTGGTGCAACTGGATTTGCCCTTTGAAAAGTGCACGATGACCAAGGAAGAAGCGGCGCAGTACTACGTTGCAACGCATCAATCTTCCAAGATAGAATCGTTGAAGTACCGTGCGGAAAAAATTTGCCATTTCTACAAGTGTGGCGAATACTTCAATTACACCTACGGCTACATGGTGCCCAGCACGGGATATATCACCGACTTTTTGCTTTCCACCTACGACGGCAACTTGCTTGTGCGCTATCCTCGCTACGAAGCCGGCGGAGTTATTCCTCCGTTCAACGACGAACCGCTGTTTGCCAAAGTTTTGCGCAACGCTCACAAGTGGGCGAAGTTGTGCAATGCCGAAACCGTTTCCAAAATTAACGCACACGCAACAAGCGAAAGCTACGTCGATTTCATCAACATGAACGAAACAAAGCACAACGATTTGTTGCACGAATTGGGACAATCCATTGCAAAAGATATCGAAGATATTCGCCTTATTTGCATTGCCGGCCCGTCCAGCTCCGGTAAAACCACCTTTTCCAACCGTTTGCGTATCGAGCTTATGTCGCTTGGAATAACGCCGTTGCGCATTTCGTTGGATATGTACTACAAGGATAAGGACCAAATTCCTTTGGACGAAGAGGGTAAACCGGATTTCGAGGATATCGAAGCGCTGGATATCGACCTGTTCAACAAACACATGGTTGCGCTTATCGAGGGCGAAGAAGTGGAGTTGCCCGTGTATAACTTTGGCACAGGGCGTGCAGTGAACGGCGTCAAAACCAGAATAACGGAAAACACCCCCATCATCATCGAAGGTATTCATGCGTTGAACGACAGGTTGTCCTACGCAATTCCCAAACATCAAAAATACAAAATCTACATTGCACCGCAATTCCAAATCAACTTGGATAACCACAACCCGATAAGTTACACCGATATTCGCTTGCTTCGTCGCATCGTTCGCGACAAGAAATACCGTGGAACAAGCGCCGAAAAAACGTTGGATATGTGGCCGTCGGTGCGCCGTGGCGAATTCAAATGGATTTATCCCTACCAAGAAGGTTGCGACTTTATCTACAACTCCGCACTTACCTACGAACTGTGCGTGATGAAAAAGTACGCAATGCCTGCATTGCAAGCCATTCCGTCGGATAGTCCTCACTACATCACAGCCAACCGCTTGATAAAATTCTTAAAATATTTCAAGGATATCGATGACAAATTTGTGCCGTGCAACTCTCTGTTGAGGGAATTTATCGGCGGCAGTTGCTTTGCGGAAGTGGAAGAGTAGTTTGTGCGGTTGCAACGTTTTACCCGTTGTAACGGAACGAAAACCGCAAAAAACAACCGTGTTGCCGGTGCGCAACGGCAAAATATTGTTTTTCAAAATGGGTTCGAAACAAAATCGGGCTCATTTTTCATTGGCAAAAGTTTGTTGACGGAAGCAATGCCGTGTGGTACAATAATCGTCGAGGTGAAAAAATGGTTACTTGTGAAAAAATTGGCGTTCACAACGGCCGTGACGTCTACAAATATATCATTCAAGACAAAATCGTTGCGGAAGTGATAAGTTACGGCGCAACGCTCGTTTCGCTGTGGGCACCGGATGCAAACGGAAAACTAACCGATGTCGTTTTGGGGTACGAAACGCTGGAACAAGCGGAAAAAAGCACTGTTTACTTGGGTGCAACCGTGGGGCGTTATGCAAACAGAATTGCCCAAGGCAAGTTCGTTTTGAACGGAAAAAGTTACGCTTTGGCGCAAAACGACGGTTCAAACCATTTGCACGGCGGCAACGTAGGGTTCAATGCGCGTGTTTTTGATGCCAAAATCGAAGGTAACGGCGTTGTGTTTTCCTATTTCAGCCCCGACGGTGAAGAAAACTATCCCGCAAACATGAATTTTTCCGTAAAATTTAGTGTAAGCGGTGCACGCTTGGATATCGAGTACGTTGCCGATTCGGACGGCGACACGCTGTGCAATCCCACCAATCACGCCTATTTCGATTTGAGCGGTTGCGGTTGTGCAATGGACACCGTTTTGCAAATTTTTGCGTCTCGCTATTTGCCGGTAAGTTCCGCACTTATTCCCACAGGGGAAGAACAAAGCGTCAAGGGCACCCCCTTCGATTTCACTTCTCCCAAACCAATTTCGCAAGATATTTCCGCCGATTGTCACCAACTGGCACTTGCCGGCGGCTACGATCACAACTTTTGTTTGGACGGAACGCACGCAGTGCATGCCTATTCTCCGCAAAGCGGAATTGCAATGGATTGCTACACCGATAGATGCGGTTTGCAGTTTTATTCCGGCAACTTTTTGAACGGCGATCAGGGCAAAAGAGTGTACCGCAAGCGTGACGCATTTTGCTTGGAAACGCAGTGCTATCCCGATGCAATAAATAATGCAAACTGGGTGCAACCTGTGCTGAAAAAGGGCGAAAAATTCTATTCCAAAACTTCTTATGAATTCTCGGTAGGTGCAAAATGAAATTGATTATCACAAAAGACTATGCAGAAATGAGCGAAATTGCCGCAAAAATTGTGGAAGAAACGGTGCAAAGCGTGGAAAATCCCGTGCTGGGATTGGCAACAGGCTCCACACCGATAGGAACCTACAATTTGCTAAGAGACTTTTTCAACCAAAAAAAGTTGTCTTTCAAAAACGTTAAAACGGTCAACTTGGACGAATACGTGGGCTTGGGCAAGGAAGACGACCAAAGTTACGTGTATTTCATGAAGTCGCACTTGTTCGATTTCGTCGATTTGCCGGAAGAAAACACCAACATTCCCAACGGAAAGGCGCAAAACTTGCAAGCCGAATGCCAACGCTACGGCAAAATTGTTTCGGAAAACACTTGCGATTTGCAAATTTTGGGGTTGGGCGGCAACGGACATATCGGCTTTAACGAACCCAACACGCCGTTCGACAGCGTCACTCACGTGGTGCAACTTGCCGAAAATACCGTGAAAGATAACTCTCGCTTTTTTGCCGACGTTTCGTTTGTGCCCACTCAAGCCATCACGATGGGAATTTCGGAAATCATGAAAGCCAAAAAAATTTTGCTGTTGGTTAGCGGTGCAAACAAAGCCGATGCGTTGTACGCTGCCGTTTGCGGTGAAGTTTCCGAAAGTTGCCCTGCAAGCGTTTTGCAAAATCACCCCGACTGCATCGTTATTGCCGACGAGGCCGCTGCAAGCAAAATTCCGCAAAACCGTTAGTTTGTTTTGTTCGTTGTTTGGCTATTTTTGCATTGCCGCAAAATGTCGGTCGTGCCCAAACGACTTCACGGATTGTTGTAAGTTTTCCCGAAAAAACTTGCAACGTCCGTTTTTTTTT
>CAZADD010000031.1:0-8116 GCA_964483825.1 uncultured Oscillospiraceae bacterium | reverse complement strand
CTTCACGGATTGTTGTAAGTTTTCCCGAAAAAACTTGCAACGTCCGTTTTTTTTTTGCGCCATTCGGCAGTTAGTGCAACGATTTTTGTGGTACGCTTTTTGAGGAAGAATATTCGCTGAAAACGTAATTGTTTGTTGCTTTTTTTTTGAATTAGTTTTTCAATGTTCTGTGCCGATTTCCTCTTGTGTTTTTGCGGTTATAAAATGCAATGTATGTGTGACCATTCGTTTTTTTGCTGAAACATTGCAGTCGTTCCAAACGTTTTTTTTGTTGTTTTTGCTGCCTTTTTTGAGTTAGTTTTTCAATGTTCTGCGCCAATTTCTTCTTGTGTTTTTGCAGTTATAAAATGCAATGTATGTATTTGTGCGAACAGGTTTATTGTGTTTTATAAAATGTCACAAATGGGCACGTTTTTTTGTGCGCTACAACGAGTCGTGTGCGGAGCCACTAAATGCTGTGTTGTTATCAAAATAAATTTTACGCTAAATTTGTGTTGTGTTGAAAAATCTTGTTTCAAGTTGCTGACTGCGTAATGTTTTTTTCTTGGTCGAATACTTAAAAATGTTTCGGTTGCAATGTGAATTTGTGTTGCGCCGGTAGTTTTGCTGTTATTTTGGGATGTGTAATGTCGGATCCGAAAACTTCAAAATTTAATGTGCTGTAGCCTCTTCGAAGTAGTGTTTTTTTGTGTTGCACCAAGAATGGGGACCGGTACTGTTTTTTTTTTGTGCGGGTGTTGTTGCCGTTAATTGCCGTTTCAACTAACCTTTTTTGCTGAAACATTGCAGTCGTTCCAAACGTTTTTTTTGTTGTTTTTGCTGCCTTTTTTGAGTTAGTTTTTCAATGTTCTGCGCCAATTTCTTCTTGTGTTTTTGCAGTTATAAAATGCAATGTATGTATTTGTGCGAACAGGTTTATTGTGTTTTATAAAATGTCACAAATGGGCACGTTTTTTTGTGCGCTACAACGAGTCGTGTGCGGAGCCACTAAATGCTGTGTTGTTATCAAAATAAATTTTACGCTAAATTTGTGTTGTGTTGAAAAATCTTGTTTCAAGTTGCTGACTGCGTAATGTTTTTTTCTTGGTCGAATACTTAAAAATGTTTCGGTTGCAATGTGAATTTGTGTTGCGCCGGTAGTTTTGCTGTTATTTTGGGATGTGTAATGTCGGATCCGAAAACTTCAAAATTTAATGTGCTGTAGCCTCTTCGAAGTAGTGTTTTTTTGTGTTGCACCAAGAATGGGGACCGGTACTGTTTTTTTTTTGTGCGGGTGTTGTTGCCGTTAATTGCCGTTTCAACTAACCTTTTTTGCTGAAACATTGCAGTCGTTCCAAACGTTTTTTTTGTTGTTTTTGTTGCCTTTTTTGAGTTAGTTTTTCAATATTCGGTGCCAATTTCCTCTTGTATTTTTGCGGTTAATAATTGCAATGTGTGTGTTAAACAGTTCGTTTTTTGCTGAAACATTGCAGTTGTCCCAAACGTATTTTTTGTTGTTTTTGCTGTTTTTTGTGTAAATTTTTGTCGTTTTTTGTCGAATTTTTTCATTTTTTGTCGAAATGTATATTGTATAGCAATTGCCAGTCAAAAGTATCCGAAAAATAACACAAAACTGTCAAAAACGTTTTTTTAGTGAAAAATTGTTGAAGGAATATTGGCAAATAGTTTGCTATTCATTGATAAAAATGTTAGAATAAACTTGTAAGACTAGCATGGGAGTGTGCACTCTCGGCAAATTTAAGTCGGACGAGGTATTTTATGAGATCTAGCGGCATTTTGATACACATAACTTCGTTACCCAGTCACTATGGCGTGGGAACGTTGGGTGAAGCAAAAAGCTTTATCAAATTTTTGAAAAAGTCCAAGCAAAAGTACTGGCAAATTTTGCCCGTCACGCCCACGGATTTTGTCAATTCTCCCTATGCTTCGCCTTCGGCATTTGCCGGCAACACGTTGCTTATCGACGTGGAAAGTTTGGTGAAGGAAGGTCTGTTATCCGAGCAAACTCTTGCCGAAAGCAGAAATGCGCGCGGAAACGACTACGGCTACGCAATTTGGCGCAAGGAAATTATGCTTCGTGAAGCATTTTCCAACTTTATCAAAAACAATCCTCCCAAGGACTACGACAGTTTTTGCCGTGAAAACGAGTATTGGCTGAACGACTATTCGTTGTTTTGTGCCCTCAAAAAGCATTTCGACGGGAAATCTTGGTTGGAATGGCCGGACGAATCCGTTCGTATGCGTGAACCTGCCGTTTTGGCAAAGTACGCCGACGAACTTTCCGATGAAGTGGACTACTACACGTTTTGTCAGTACGTGTTTTTCAAACAGTGGAAGAATTTCCGCAACGAGTTGAAAGATAACGGCATAAGTTTGATTGGCGATATCCCCATCTACGTTGCCTACGATTCCGCCGACGTTTGGGCGCATTCTGAACTGTTCGATCTAACGCCCGATCGCCGTCCCAGTTGGGTTGCAGGCGTTCCGCCCGATTATTTTTCCGCCGACGGACAGTTGTGGGGCAATCCGCTGTACAATTGGGACGTGATGAAAAATGACGGTTTCGATTGGTGGACTAAGCGTGTGGGCAAGTGTGCCGAACTTTTCGACGTTTTGCGCATCGATCACTTCCGTGCATTCGACAGTTACTACGCAATTCGCTACGGCGAAACAACTGCTCGCAACGGACATTGGCGCAAGGGCATCGGTTTTGAGTTTTTGCATCACTTGCAAACGACGTTCCCGAATTTCACAATCATTGCCGAAGATTTGGGCGATATTCCCCAAAGCGTGTTGCAACTGCGTGACAGATGCGGTCTTGCCGGCATGAAGGTGGTGCAATTTGCCTACGACGGCAATCCCGGCAACTCATTCTTGCCCCAAAACTTCGAAGAACACTGCGTTGCATATCTTGGCACGCACGATAACGACACCACGCAAGGTTGGTGGGACAGTTTGGAATATTGGCAAAAGGAAACTGTTTTGCGCATGAGCGGTTTGGATAACGGCGCACACATCAGCTTGAAACTTATCCGGCAACTTGCGCACAGCCGTTCGGAATTGGTAATTTATTGCATGCAAGACGTTGTGGAAAACGACACGACGGCACGCATGAACACGCCGGGAGTACTGGGCTGTTGGAAGTACATGGCGAAACGCGGAGATTTTTCCACTGCTTCGGCAACGTGGTTGGCAAATTTGACTGTCGAAAGCGGCAGAGAATAACAAAAAACTAACGGAGAAAATATGTCTAACAGATTCACAGATTTCTATAACGGAAATTGCACAAACGCTTATGAACTTTTGGGTTGTCACAAAGTGGGTGACAATTTGTATCATTTTGCAGTGTGGGCACCTAACGCAAAGGAAGTTTGCGTGATAGGCGACTTCAACAATTGGCTGGTTAACCACAACAAGTTGGAACTTATCGACGGCATTTGGCAAGTGACGCTGGAAGCCCGTCACGGCGATTGCTACAAGTACGCCATCACCACGCAAAGCGGCAACATTTTGTACAAGGCCGACCCTTATGCGTTCTATGCCGAAGTGCGTCCCAAAACGGCAAGCGTAATCTACGATCCCGAAACGCCTTTCCAATGGACGGACGGCGAATGGATAGAAAAACAACTGAAAAAAGATATCTACAAAAGCCCCGTGAATATCTACGAAGTGCACGCAGGCTCTTGGCGCAGACATTACGACGGAAGAATGTATTCCTACCGTGATTTGGCAAAATATTTGGTGCCCTACGTCAAAAAAATGGGGTACACGCACGTGGAATTCATGCCCCTATCAGAACATCCTTTCGACGGATCTTGGGGATATCAGGTGACGGGATTTTACGCCCCCACCAGCCGTTACGGCACTCCCGACGATTTGCGTTACCTCATCAATGCTTTCCACAAGGCCGGCATTGGCGTGTTGTTGGATTGGGTTCCTGCCCATTTTTGCAAAGATGCGCACGGTTTGATGGAATTTGACGGAACGTGCTGCTACGAATCGGCGGACGAATTCAAAAAGGAACACAAAAGTTGGGGAACACGCATTTTCGACTACTCCCGCTACGAAGTGCAAAGTTTCTTGGAAAGTAACGCCGTTTATTGGCTGAAAGAATTTCACTTTGACGGTTTGCGTGTGGATGCCGTTGCCAGTATGCTGTACTTGGATTACGATCGTGGCGACGGTCAGTGGCGTCCCAACAAGTGGGGCGGCAAGGAAAACTTGGAAGCCATCGAATTTTTGCAAAAAACCTCTTGCAAAGTGTTCGAAGCGTGCCCCTACGCCCTGTTCGTTGCGGAAGAATCCACGGCATTCCCCAAAGTTACCCATCCCACCTACGTGGGCGGATTGGGCTTCAACTACAAGTGGAACATGGGCTGGATGAACGACGTTTTGAGCTACATGAAGACGGATACTTTGTGGCGTGCAGAACATCACGGCCAGCTGACCTTTTCCATGTGCTACGCATTCAGTGAAAACTACGTTTTGCCATTGTCGCACGATGAAGTGGTTCACTTGAAGGGCAGTTTGATAAACAAAATGTTCGGTGACTACGACACCAAATTCGGTCAACTAAAAGCACTGTTGGGCTATCAGTATTCGCACCCCGGCAAAAAACTCAATTTCATGGGTGTGGAATTGGCACAATGGAACGAGTGGAACGAAAACAAGGAATTGGATTGGATGCTTTTGTCCTACCCCAAACACGATTCTCACCAACGTTTCGTTATGGAATTGAACAAGACCTACAAAAAGTACAAACCACTGTATCAAATTGACAACGGTTGGGAAGGCTTCAAATGGCTTTTGCCCGACGATGCTAAAAACAGCGTTTTGGCTTTCGAGCGTATCGACAAGAAGGGCAACACTGTGCTTGTCGTTATAAACTACAGCGTGTATGACTACTACAAGTACGGCTTCTTCATGGATGCAGGCCACTACGACGTCATTTTGAACAGTGACGAACTGAAATACGGCGGCAGAGGTGTTGAAGTTTGCAACGTCGATACCAACGGCGAAGGCTATGCGGAATTGACCATTCCTGCATCCAGCGTTCAGTACTACTACAAGAAGGCGGCGGCTACGCCTAAAAAGAGCAAATAATTTTCGGAGAATTTTTATGTCTACAACACCGACAAACTCGTATAACTTAACAAAAACTCGCGTAAAAGAACTTATCGAAAGCGCGGCGAATAAATCCTACGGAGTGGCGGCAAGTGAACTTACAACCAAACAAATGTACAGATGCGTTGCAACGGTGGTAAGAGATCTGCTTTTGGAAAAACGCTCCAAGTTCAACAAGGAACACAAGGCAAGATTGCGCAAAAGAGTGCATTATCTTTCCATGGAATTTTTGATGGGCAGAAGTTTGAAAAACAACCTGTTCAACATGGAATTGGATAAACTTTTTGGCGACACGCTGAAAAAATACTACAAAACCGACATCGACGACTTGTACGAATGCGAACCGGATGCCGGGCTCGGTAACGGCGGCTTGGGAAGACTTGCCGCTTGCTACTTGGATGCTTTGGCAAAGGAAGATTATCCCGTCATGGGGCACTCGTTGCGTTTCGAATACGGCTTTTTCCAACAAAAAATCGTTAACGGTTGGCAAACGGAATTGCCGGATAACTGGTTGCCCGGTGGCGACGTATGGCTGAAAGAACGCCCCGACAAGGTGCAAAAAGTGCGTTTTGGCGGCGAAGTGAAGGAAATTTGGACGGAAAGAGGCCCTGTTTATCAACAAGTGGGCTGTCAAGAAGTGGAAGCGTTCCCCTACGATATGGTTGTGGAAGGCTACCGTGCCAACGCCGTGGGCGTGTTGCGTTTGTGGTCGGCACGAAACTCCAAGCCTTTCGATTTCCATGCGTTCGGTCAAGGCGAATATATGCGTGCTTTGCAAGAACAATCGGAAGCGGAAATGATCACCAAAGTGTTGTACCCCAGCGATAACCACGAAGAAGGCAAAATTTTGCGTTTGAAACAAGAATATTTCTTGGTTTCCGCAGCAATGCAAAACATCACGACGGACCACTACAAGCGCTACGGCAATTTTGATTCTTTCGCACAAATGGTGGCGGTGCACATCAACGACACACACCCCGCACTTTGCGTGCCCGAACTTATGCGTATTTTCGTGGACGACTACCGTTTGGATTGGGATTATTCTTGGTCTATCGTCAAAAACGTGTGCGCCTACACAAACCACACCGTGCTTGCGGAAGCGTTGGAATGTTGGCCGGAATATATTTTCAAAAAACTGTTGCCCAGAATTTACCAAATAGTGGTGGAAATCAACGAACGTGCTTGCCGCAGATATTGGGATAAGTGCGGCGATTGGAACAAAGTTTCCAACCTTGCAGTTATTGCTTACGGTCAAGTGCGAATGGCAAATCTTTCCATCGTGGGCTCTCACTACGTCAACGGTGTTTCCGCTTTGCACAGCGATATCGTCAAGAAGAATTTGTTCAAAGATTTTGCCGATATGAACCCGGAAATGTTCGGAAACGTCACCAACGGTATTGCTCACCGCAGATGGTTGTGCCAAGCCAACCCCGAACTGAACGGACTTATCAAGGAATTGATCGGTGACGGTTTTGTCAGCGATGCCGCCGAACTTAGAAATTTGAACGCATTTTTGGACGATAAAGACGTTCACAAGAGAATGGCGGAAATCAAATTTAACAACAAAAAACGTTTTGCGGATATTGCAAAAAGAAATTTGGATGTTTCTATCGACCCCAACACCCGTTTCGACGTGCAAGTCAAGCGTTTGCACGAGTACAAGCGTCAACTGCTGAATGCGTTGAAGATTGTGTACTTGTATCACCAATTGAAGGAAAATCCCGATTTGGACGTGACTCCGCAAACCTTTATTTTCGGCGCAAAGGCCGCTCCCAGCTACTATGCCGCAAAGGAAGTTATCAAGCTTATTTGCTTCATTCAAAAGGACTTGGAATCCAACCCGAAAATTCGCGAAAAACTGAACGTTGCATTCATGGAAAACTACTGCGTTACCATGGCGGAATCGCTCATTCCTGCGGCGGAAGTTTCGGAACAAATTTCGTTGGCCGGCAAGGAAGCAAGCGGCACCAGCAACATGAAGTTCATGATCAACGGCGCTTTGACGTTGGGAACGATGGACGGCGCCAACGTGGAAATGAGCGAAGCGGTGGATTTGGACAACATTTTCATTTTCGGTATGAACGCTCGCGAAGTTGCCGATACCTGGGCAACGGGCTACAATTCCACCGACTACTACTTCAAACAACCCCGTTTGCGTGTTGTAATCGAGGAATTGAACAAGGGCTTTGGCGGTGAAACGTTCGAAAACATTTCCAACTACCTGCTCAGAAGCAATCAAGTGGCCGATCCCTACATGTGCTTTGCCGATTTTGCAAGTTATCTTGCCGCACACGACAGAATGGACAAGTGCTACCAAGATATTGACGTTTGGAACAAAATGTCGTTGAAAAACATTGCCGAAGCAGGAAGATTTTCCGCCGACCGTGCAGTGGACGAATACGCAAAGAAAATTTGGAGAATGAACTAGTTTTATGGTTTACGTCAAATACGATCCCACCGACGTGTTCCACAAGAGCATCGTGGGTGCCGTACCGGAAGACGTGCGTTTCGGCATACGTCTGCAAATAAATCAATGTGTTGCACCAAGCAAAGTCGTGATGGTGGTGTATTCCGACGACGGAACGCAAAACCTTGAGTTTGTGATGTACAAAGATGCGTCCGGCGAGGGTTTCGATAACTATCTTGCCGACGTGCAATTCAAAAAAGGCCTGTATTGGTACTATTTCCGTATGGAAGGTGTTACCTACGAACACTACGTGGGCTTGAACGCCAACCGAGAGGCCGGTTTGTTCTACCAAAACGTGGTGCCTTTCCAACTTTCCGTGTACAAAAAGCAATATCAAACGCCTTCGTGGCTGAACAAAGGCGTTATGTATCAAATAATGGTGGATAGGTTTTTCCACGTCGGCGAAGAGGTCGTCACGGAAGACAAAATTTTGCGTCCGTGGGGCGAACAGCCTTACTACCGTGAAGAGGACGGCGTTGTTCGCAACCGCGACTTTTTCGGCGGCAATTTGAAGGGCGTGGAAGC
>CAZADD010000030.1:0-15310 GCA_964483825.1 uncultured Oscillospiraceae bacterium | reverse complement strand
GACTTCGCACCGCACTTTATTCCTATCTTTACGCAAAAAAGACCAACGGAAAGTTTATTTTGAGAATAGAAGATACCGACCAAGGCCGTTACGTGGAAGGCGCAGTGGATATTATCTACCGCACGTTGCGTGAAACGGGCATTATGTACGACGAAGGCCCGGACGTGGGCGGCGACTACGGCCCTTATATTCAATCTCAACGCAAAAACGAGTACTTGAAGTACGCAAAACAACTTGTGGAAAGCGGCGACGCTTACTACTGTTTTTGCAGCGAGGAACGTCTTGCAACTTTGCCGGAAGTTAACGGCGCACGCCGCTACGACAAACATTGCTTGCATTTGCCAAAGGAAGAGGTTGAACGTCGCTTGGCTAACGGTGAAAGCTACGTTATTCGTCAAAATATGCCCACGGAAGGTAACACAACCTACCACGACGTGGTTTACGGCGATATCACCATCGAAAACAGCGAATTGGAAGACCAAATTTTGATCAAGTCGGACGGAATGCCCACCTACAACTTTGCAAACGTCATCGACGACCACTTGATGGGTATCAACTGCGTTATGCGCGGAATAGAGTACCTTTCCAGTACGCCCAAGTACAATTTGTTGTATGACGCACTTGGTTGGGAACGCCCCATGTACATTCACATGCCGCCCATCATGAAGGACGCACAACACAAACTGAGCAAGCGCAACGGCGACGCCAGCTACGAAGACTTGGTGAAAAAAGGCTTTTTGAAGGACGCAATCATCAACTATATCGCATTGCTCGGTTGGTCGCCTAAGGACGATTCGGAAAAAATGAGTTTTGCCGAGCTTGAACAAAAGTTTGACGTTGCAGGCATCAACAAAAGCCCGTCCATTTTCGACCCCGTGAAACTTGCTTGGCTCAACTCGCTGTATATCAAGGAAATGACGGCGGAAGATTTTGCGGAATACGCAACGCCGTGGATTGAAAATTGCTATTTGAAAAATTTCGACAAAAACTTGGTGTGTAAACTTATTCAAAGCAGAATTGAAACTTTCGGCGAGATAGAAGATAAGTTGCGTTTCCTTGCGGAATTTGAAAAGTTCGACGTTGCTTTGTACGAAAACCAAAAGCAAAAAACCGATGCAACGGTAGCAAAGGAGATTTTGCCCCTTGTTCGTGAAAAGTTTGCAAATGCAGAGATTTGGGATAACCAAAACTTGTATCAATCGCTTGTTGCTTTGGCACAGGAATTGGGCGTGAAAAACGGCAAAATTTTGTGGCCTTCTCGCATTGCATTGACAGGCCTTGCAGCAACCCCCGGCGGAGCCAGCGAAATTGCCGAAATTTTGGGCAAGGAAGAAACCTTGCGCCGTTTGGACCTTGCCATCGAGTGGCTGAAGTAGTTTTTGTGCCTCCCGCGCGTCGAAAAACGGCAAACGGCTGCTGAAAAACAAATTTAATAAAGAAAGTTCCACGTCAAGCGTCGGAACGTAAGAATTCTTTACTCCGATGCAAAAACAAATTTAATAAAGAAATATCTAAAAAAGTGTGCAAGCAAAAAACTTGCACACTTTTTGGTGTTAGAAAATACTTAAAACTTGTTGTTTTGTTGTAAACGTTGCAATTGAGCCACAACGTTTTATTTTTTCTTTTGAGAACTACTTGATTTTTTTGCATAATATGCGGCAATGGCAGCTTTCTGTTTTTTTTGTGCTTGTGGCGTTTTTGCTTTTACAAAATTTCCTTTTTTCTTCTCTTTATTAAAAAACATAGTGTTAATCCTCTACATTTCCATGAAAAATCAACTTTTTCAAAATGTTTTTTTAAGGGCAACTACTTGTAGTGCTAAATTTCACAAAAGCCGCTCGGGTAAATTGGTAAACTAAGTGCAACGATTTTTAAGATGTTCATTGAATAAACTTATAAGTTTTTGGTAATGCAACACTTTTGTAACAGTTCCTATATTGCTTCCTGGTTATCTTGTTTCACAACTAGATTATACCATAGATTTATACAAGTTGTTTCTTTTGTCTTACTTGTTGCACTTAAAAGTATAATGCACCGCTTAGTAAAACGCCCGTTCGTTGTTCACGAACGGGTGTGATTTTATTGTTCTCTAATGTTTTGTGTTATTTGTTCAATTATTGGATTGCCCTCTTTTTTCTTTTTCACCGCTTTTATTTTTGCAACAATCTCGATAATTAACATAACCAAACCCAGAACTATTATGAATCGAAGCGTTGATTTATCCATATAATTCAACAAAGAAAAGAGTTCTCTAATCGTTTCGTTAATACTAATGCTGTCATTTTGAGCTATGAGAGGTGCAGCTCCGCACAATATAATTATTATGGGAAGTATCACGTGTGTCTTATCGTTTTTGTATAACGTGCGCCTTGTCATAGTGTCGTAAGCATTATTTTGTCCGACAAATTGTGGAAAGTTATCGAACCAGCATTGTTTGGTGACATCAAGTGAGTGCACTTTGCCGCACAGACACGCTTCTTTTAGGTCCAGTGTTATTTCGTTAAGCATGACAATGGGAAAAGTAAACAACAGGAATAACGTTAAGAAAACGGTCAATAGATCATCTTGCAACGATAGGTGGGTTAGTAAATTTATTATCACGTCTTGATTACTAAACAATGGTTTGCCTTCGTAGATTAGTGTGATAACAGTATCATCATATTCGGCAATTTTGAACGAGCCTATCAAAAATATTAGCAACGCACACAAAACTATTTGCGCAAGATAACGAAACAGCATGTTGCCGGGAATGTGTTTCCAGTCGCTTATGGTTAGAATAAGTGTTAATGCGCAGTAAAAAATCATAAAATATGTGCTTGCCAGCCAAAGCGCACTCCAGTAGTCACCCGAAAAAATATCTTGTTCTTTTTGGGTGAAAAAATGGTGAGGAACGTTAACAAGACCTGTGCATCAAGAATAATGTGAGCATTGTTGTTTCTGGAGTAGTCGGCTCGGTAGCCAAATGTGGAATACAACGGATCTAGAGAAAGAACTCTAATAAAATCAAAAGTATAATCCCATCCGATGGCTAGGGCAAACAACTGTGGCATTAGAAAGAAGATATAAATGTACCAGCCGTAGCCACCATTGGCATCTGCCAATTGTTTTAGCGACGAAAAAAAGTTGTACTTGAAAGGTATAGTGATAGCATATATAAGATAAATGGCAGAAAAAATGCTGAGTATAACATATTTTCGTGCGGAAGACTTGACGGATTTTGTCATTTCTTCTGAAAATTCCACTTTTGGAATATTTTTCTTTTTGTTTCGTCTCATAAAATCTCCTCTCTTCTTAAAAGTGTAATTAAGTTATTCTCTTTTGTGTGGTGCGAAAATGTCTAGTTTTGCTTGCTGCGTGTTGTTTTTTTTGTCGGAAGCTTTTTCGTTATCTCAATGCGTCGTCTATTATGCTTCTAACTTGCGCATCCGAAAGACCGGAATTGTCGATATAGGTGACGCTTGAATCGATGTCTTTTATGGCTTCTTTTAATTCGTTTCTTGTTTCGGCCATCTTTTTCTCAAGCATTTTTGCCTGTTCTGCTGATTGCATTTGCATGTTAACAATATTTTGTTGAAGCTTGTTTATTTCTTGTCTTTGGGCTTCGGCATTGTTTTGCATATTCTTCAAGGCTTTGTCGGTCAAGTCTTTTGTTTGTCGCAATTCGGCAAGTTGTTTTTCTTCAAACCGTATGGATTCTTCTTTGTTGATGGCTTCGGTTAAAGTTCTCGCCCGAAAAGCTTCTAAATGTTCTAGTAGGGCAGATTTGGTTTGAGGATCGTTGTAGCCTTGGGGCAAGGCAAATCTTTGAGCTGTTTCGGATTGTATTTTTAGCAAACATTTGAGTTGTAAAATAGCATATATTGCTGCAAATTCCAGTTTGAAAATTTTTTCGTCGCGAACGGGCTTTTTGCTATTGTACTCGTCCCAAAACGCCTTTTCTGCCGATTGCTTTTGCTTGGTGTAAATTTGATAATTCTTTTTGTTGTCCTCGTTTATTTTTGCAACTTCTTGGTCGAAAAGTTTTCGATAGGCGTTGTATCCTTTTTGTCTAGCGTTGTAGGCGTTAAGCATTTTGTCATTTTTTGCCGACACAAATGGCAAAGATGGCAACAATAGAATTGTTGCTATGATTGTCAATAAACACCATGCTCCTATTGAAATGTCTCCCCGAATGGTAATTATCAAATTTATTATGCCGCAGATTATTGGCATAATAATGAATTGTGCTATTGCAATTTCTGTATCCGCATTCACCAATAAGACTACTAAGGATATAATAAGGGATATTGAAACATAGAAAACGGCTGACATCAAAAACAACAAAAACCTATGAAAAAAGCCGTCAAAGTTATTGGTTTTTGCATAATTCCTTATGGCGTATATGCGAGTTGATGGCAGCAATCTTGGGCGTTTGGGTTCAGCGCAATCGAAATGCGGTATGGGCGTTGACGAAAAGCGAGGATATTTGAATGTTGGACGAGCTTGTTCGCATTCAATTTTCTCTTTGAGGAGCGCAACTGTTTGTACTTGTGAACTAACGGTGTCTTCTAATTTCATATCTTGTTTCAAAACATCAATTAGCATATTGCGGTCATCGCATATGTCCGACAATGTTTTGTCTGCGCCCACGGATGCATATTGTTGCTTCATTTTTGCCAACATTGCTTGTTCGTCAACCGTTTCTAATGCAAAGTTAGAGTTAACCAGCTTGGTGTCGCCGGCCAGATAAGCAATACGCGCGTCGTCGTATAAGATTTGCATCTTTTCGTATTTGTTGCCGGTTGCTGCCGTATCGTCATTTGTCATAAATGCCCCCCTTGCGAAATACTAATATTAAGTACAGTCTAGCACTAGTATTTAGAAAAGTCAATATTTCGGTGCAAAAATGTTCTAAAATTTAGTGCAAGTGAGGTGGACTATATGATAAGATTGGCGGAACTTAGAAAGGAAAAAGGTTTAACGCAACGTCAGCTTGCAGATAAGTTTGGAATATCCGGCGGCAATGTGTGCGACTACGAAAAGGGTAGAATCGAGCCAAGTATCAGCAGGATGATCGAGTTTGCCGATTTTTTTGAAGTATCGCTAGACTACTTGTTGGGGCGCAGCGATTTTGTTGGCAACGTCAGCGTAAACGTCTCGCCCAATAACGTCGAACAAGAAGTACTGAATGCACTGAAATGTCTAAGTAACGAGGAACAACAGCGTGTTTTGGGCTATGTAAATGCACTTCGTGACGTTAAACGTTTGAAAAATTAGCAAATTACAACACACAAAAGCTATCAAAAACATACACTCGTTTTGACAGCACAGTTCAGTATGATCGGGTAAACGACAAAAATAGAACAGTTACAAGAATCACAAGACGCGGCAATGCGGTCAAAACAATTCAAAAGTACCATAATAATGCTAAGGGAAGAAAAGATGCTTATAGAAATTTTAAATAGGAGTTGGTTATATGATGTTGTGTAAAAGAAAAAAGGTGCACCAAATCAAGAAATTTACGTTAAGCGACAATGCAATAATATTCATAAAACAGTTTGCGCTTTCGGAGTTGGGAATGAGTTTGCCGCTAGATGCAGAAAAGTTGGATGAAATAATCGAGTTGGCGACACAGTGGGAACAGGATATGATTGATCCTTTAAGCAAGGATGGTTGCGACAAAACCTACGATTATCCCGAAAAAAGAAGAAATGAGCTGGCGGACAAATTTGTCGGAGAGATAACGGGACAGTGGGACGACGACAAACTTGTTCCTGATTTTGACGATTTGAACAAACGTCTGGGTTTGATGTAAATTTTATTTTTTAGGGCGCTGTTTAACAATTTTGTAAAAAACTGCAAACGTTTACTGAAAAACAAATTTAATAAAAAAAACGTCTAAAAGTGTGTAAGTTTTTGCTTGCACACTTTTTTCACAACCTAAAGAGACGCCCGTTCGTGGTTTACGAACGGGTGTTGCTTTTTGTTTATTCTTCCATTCCCCTCAAATGGGTTTCGGGGACGTAGTGTTGCAAAATTGTTTTGTAGCGGTGCATGGTTTCGTCGTCGCAACCGCGCGAGTTTTGGTCCAACATGTCCGGTCTTGCCACAAATTTTTGCAAAAACAGTCGTTTTGCGCCGGTCAGCCATTGTCCCAACTGTTCCATATCTTGTTCGGTGTGCTTGTCCGTCACGGTGGTACGAAATTCGTATTCCACAACGCCGCTTTTCAGTAGTTCCACCGATTGGCAAATTGCTTGCATATCCACGCTTGCGCCTGCCGTTTGCTGGTAGGAGGCTTGACTGTTTTTAACGTCCATTGCAACGTAGTCCACAAGTTTTTCGTCAATCAGTTGTTTCAGTCGTTCCGGAAAAGAGCCGTTTGTGTCTAATTTCACAAGATAGCCCAAATTTTTTACTTTGCGCAAAAAATCTTCCACGCCTTGTTGAATCAAGGGTTCACCGCCCGTCAGGCACATGCCTTCCAGCACGTTTTTGCGTTTTTGCAAAAAGTTCAAAACGTCGCCTTCCGAAAGCTGTTCGCAATTCGTGCCCAGCACCATTCCGCCGTTGTGACAAAACGGACACCGAAAGTTGCAACCCACCGTGAAAACGGTGCAAGCAATTTTTTCGGGATAGTCCAACAGCGTAAGTTTCATCAATCCGCCAATTTTCACGCCAACCTCCGTTACAAACGGCACAGTTCTTTGGCGATAGCTGCCGCCAAATGTGCGTTGTTATATACAAGCTGAATGTTGGATTGCAAGCTTTTGCCGCCGGTAAGTTTTTGAATTTTATCCAAAAGGTAGGGCGTGGTGGCCTTGCCGTGAATGCCTGCCCTTTCCGCTTCTTTCAAAGCTTCTTCAATATTTTTGGAAATGTAGTCGCCGTTCATTGAATATTGCGGTGGAATGGGATTTGCAACCAGCATGCCGCCGCCAAGCCCAAGTTTGCGTTTAGCATCGAACGCACAGGCAATTTCTTGCGGCGTATCCAAGCGATAATCCACGCTGAAACCGCTTTTATCTGTGTAGAATGCCGGCATTTCTTCCGTTTTGTAACCCACAACGGCAACGCCGCGCGTTTCCAAGCATTCCAACGTCAAGCCGATATCCAAGATAGATTTCACTCCGGCGCAAACAACCAAAACGTCCGTTTGTTGCAGTTCGTCCAGGTCGGCGGAAATATCCATGGTGGTTTCGGCACCTCTGTGCACGCCGCCTATGCCGCCGGTGGCAAAAACGCTTATTCCTGCCAAGTGTGCAATGTACATCGTTGCGGCAACGGTGGTTGCACCGTCCAATTTGCGAGCCACCACGAAGGGCAAATCTCTGCGAGAAACTTTCACGGCCGCCGTGCCTTTTTTGCCCAAGCGGTCAATTTCCTTTTTGCTGCAACCTACCGTCACAACGCCGTCCAAGATGGCTATCGTAGCAGGAACTGCCCCCGCGTCACGAATTATTTGTTCCACCGCCAGTGCCGTTTGCACGTTTTGCGGATAGGGCATTCCGTGGGAAATAATGGTGGATTCCAACGCAACAACCGGGCGATTGTGGCGCAGTGCTCCTGCAACTTCGTCGGATATTTTCAAAAATGATTGCATGTTAACCTCCGTTAGTGTGAAATGGATGTTATTTGTTTGTTTTTGTTCAAAAAAGCGTTTGTAAGTTCGGAAAGTATCAACAGTGCCACTGCCCAAAGCGTCAAAAACAGCGGCAATGCCCACGCTCCGGATTTGGAAAATACGCCGAAAAGCGGTGGCATAAAGGTTGTGCCGCAGTAGGCGAACGCCATTTGAATGCCTACAAGCGCTTGACAGTTTTCTTCGCCGAAATTATCCGGTGTGGAATGAACTATTGCCGGGTAGACGGGGCCGCAACCTATTCCCAGCAAAACCAGTCCCCCAAGCGTGACGAAATCTACTCCCCAAGGTACTGAAAATGCAACTAAACCTGCAAAAATGACGGCAATGCCAGCACGAATAAGCGTTTTGTCGGAAATTTTATTCGAGAATATGCCGCACAAAAATCTTCCTGCCGCAATGCCGGTGCAAAACAGCGTTCCGATGAATGCAGCCGTTTCCCCTGTTGCGCCAAGGTAGAGAGACGCGTGCGTGCTTGCCCAGTGCAAAGCCGTTTGTTCCAATGCGCAGTAGCAAAAAAAGGTGACGAAAACGAACCACACGCCTTTAATTTTCAAAGCGTCTTTTGTTTTCACTTGCGGCAACGTTTTTTCTTCCACAACATGCTTTTGCTTTTTCCAAACGGGCAACGTTGCAAAAAGAAGAACGGTAAGCGCCACTTGCACAAGCCCGACCACTTGATATCCGTTTTGCCAAGTTGCACCGCCTTTCAAACAAAAAGTGAGAATGTACGGGCCTATAAGTGCGCCCACACCCCAAAAGCAGTGCAACCAATTCATGTGTCGAGAGGAAAAGTGCAACGCCGCGTAGTTGTTTAACGCCGCATCCACTGCCCCTGCGCCCAAGCCGTAGGGGATTGCGCACAAACAAAGTTGCCAAAAGGCCGTGCAAAAGGAAAATGCAAACATTGCTATCGCCGTCACGGCAACGCTCAACGCCGTGACGAGCCCCGTGCCCAGTTTGTTGGTTAGAAAGTTGGAAAACAAACTGGAAAATATTGTTGAACAGGCAATTATCATGGTGATGATCCCTTCAAGGGAAACGTCTGCGCCAATTTCTGCGGAAATGGTGGGCCACGCTGAGCCGAGTAACGAATCGGGCAATCCCAAGCTGATAAAAGCCAAGTAGACTATTGCAATCAAAAAACCAAACATATTTTGTTCCTTTCAAAATTCAAAAGGGTTTCAATTATTATCGCACCAAAACGGCTTGTTGTCAACGGCAACGTACTTTTTTTGTGACGTTCTTTCTGCTTTTTGCGAAACCCTAGTTGCAAATGCGGCAAGACGTGCGCTTTTATTTTACCGCAGTAGTATTTTTGCTTTTGCTATTGTATCTTATTATAAGATGAGTTTGATGTGTTTTTTTGCGAGTGCGCTATTTGCATTTTTGTGTATTTGTCAATTTGTTGTTTTTTTACTACTACTTCGTGTGCACGCCTCACTAACGCCGACAAAATTTTCGTTTTTGTCAATCTGTTTGGCGTTTGTTGTCCGCTTTCCACCATTTGGATTGTTTGGTAGGTCACGCCTACTTTTTCTGCGAATTGTTCATGCGTCAAATTGTGCTTCGCTCTATAAAGTAACATTTTTTGCGCTTTTGCCTTACAATTTTTTTCGACGTGGTTGAGGAAAACCTTTATATCGTTTGAGCTGTTCGACAATGGCTTGAAAAGGTTTTGGATATCAAGTCAAGTGGGTTGTTTGTGCGGTGCGTTTTCAAAAAAACATTGCCGAGACTGTTTTTTTTGCGTTAAGTGTCTGAGTTGTTGACGGTTTCGTGCTTTTGTTTTGTTGAAAAGCGCAAATGTTTTTTCGGTGGTGTGGCAATAAAAACGCAACTCACGGCTTGCTCTCAATTCACGCAAACGCTTGTTGTGGGCACTTTTGCAAAAACAATTCACCGTATGCAAAGTTTTTTCTTCGTCGCAGCCCGACAAATAACGTAAACGTTTTCACGTGTCGCAAAATTGCTGTTTTCACCGAAAACTTTTCGCAACTGCGGTATTGTGTGAACGGCTTGTTTGGTTTTTGTTATGTTGTTACGGTCGCCATTGACAATTTTTGTTGAAACTTACTTCAGTGTATTTACAAAAAGGAAAAAAGGTACTATAATTATAATGCGGAGGAAGGGAACTTTTCCATTTTGCTACGGCAAAAACGGGCAAAAGTGTTCGTTTCTTTAGCATTAACAAAATGTTACAAGCGTTTTTTGGAGGCAAAAAATGAGAAAAACTAAAATTGTTTGCACGCTGGGTCCGGCAAGTACTTCCTACGATCAAATCAAAAAAATGGCGTTGGCAGGAATGAACGTTGCTCGCATCAACATGAGCCACGGCACCTACGAAGAACATCAAGTTCGCATCGACAACGTGAAAAAGGTGCGCAGAAATTTGGGTTTGCCCATCCCCATCATGGTGGATACTAAGGGACCCGAAGTTCGTATCGGAACTTTCAAGGAAGGCAAAATAACCGTAACGGAAGGTATGAAGTTCGATTTCGTTGCCGAAGACGTTGTGGGCGACGAAACAAAAGTTTCCATTACCTATGCGGAACTGTACAAGGACGTTCACGTTGGTTGCACAATTTTGCTTAACGACGGTTTGCTTATTTTCCGCGTTACGGATATCGAAGGCACAACCATTCACGCCGAAGCTGAAAACAGCGGTGTGCTTTCGGATAGAAAAGGGTTGTTTGCCCCCAATGTCAAGTTGAACATGCCGTTCTTATCTGAACAGGATAAGCGCGACTTGGAATACGGCGTTAAAATCGGTGCGGAAATTTATGCGCTCAGTTTCGTTCAAGACGGCGACTGTGTGCGTGAAGTGCGTGCTTTTTTAACTGAACACGGCGCAAAAGACGTTTGCCTTGTTTCCAAAATAGAAAGTCAAAGCGGTGTGGATAACATCGACGATATTATTGCCGCATCCGACGGCATAATGGTTGCGCGCGGCGATTTGGGCGTGGAACTTCCCTACGAAAAGTTGCCTGCTATCCAAAAAATGCTTATCACCAAAAGCCGCATGAGCGGAAAATTCGTTATCACGGCAACGGAAATGTTGGAAAGCATGGTTACGAAACTTCGTCCCACCCGTGCGGAAATCGTGGACGTTGCAAACGCGGTGTACGACGGTTCCAGTTGCGTTATGTTGTCTGCCGAAAGCGCAGTGGGCATCAACCCCAGCAACACCATTGCAACAATGGCTCGCATTGCGGAAGAAGCGGAAAGAAACGTAAACTACCAAAACATGTATCGCAACAGCCCGTTCACGCTGTTGGATAACACCGATGCAATTTCCCACGCAGCGGTAAACACAGCGTTCGATATCGGCGCACAAGCCATTGTGGTGTACACTGCAAGCGGCGTTTCGGCAAGAATGGTTTCCCGTTTCCGTCCCGATGCCCCCATTGTGGCAATGACAAGTAGCGACAGAGTGTACAATCAGTTGGCAACAAGTTGGGGTGTTACGCCGGTTATTTGTCAAACGTTCGATAACACCGACGATATGTTCATCAACGCCGAAGAGGTTGTTCGCCGTTTGGGCATTGCTCAAAACGGAGATAACGTTGTTATCACGGCAGGCGTGCCTCTTGGAAAGAATGTTGGCACCAACCTTATAAAAGTGGGCAAAATTGCCGAAGATTCCGAAGAATAATTTATAGCAAAACAAAAGGTCCGTCTTTCAATCAAAGGCGGACTTTTTTTATTGATAAAGTGGATTGTGTTTTTTGCGCAACAGGTAAGAAGAAAAAAACGGTTTGCGCAGATCGTCAAGTTGTAAAAACAAGCACAACACCTTTTGAGGCGTTGTTTTTTTGATGGCGAATATCATTGTGTTTGTGTTCGCCGTGTTGAAAATTAAAGTAAAACAATGTTAAAGTTTCAGCTTTTTGCCGAATATTTTTGTGTGAGTGTTTATTTGTTTTGTAATAAATGTTGAGGCGGTCGAAAAACTAACGAAAAAGAGAGAACATTTGACAGTTTTGTTCTCTCTTTTGAGTTTGTAATATAGTTTGGCTCAGCCTAGTCAAACAAGAAATTTACTTTTGAAGGCGCAACTAAGGGGTTTTAATTCTCCGAAAAATTAAGGTATAGTCACATAGGGAATGTTTTTATTTGTGAATAACTCAACTACAAAACTTCCTCGGTCGGCGTTGTCGATGCCCCCAAAGCAGGAGTTAATATGCGTTCGAGTTTAATTTTACGGTTTGATTTTGCACAAGTTGCGGTTTGGTCGCTGTCAAAACATAAGGCAACCTGTTTGCGACGGTAAATGTGCATTGTTGCGCCATTGTGACGGTTGTAAAACGGCGCAAGTGCGTAACCGATGTTGTCGAATGGTTGTTAGTAGGTGCGATGGTCGCCCCAAAAGAACACGGCAACGGTGTTGGGGCCGCAGTGGCAGCAAATAACTATTCCCAAGTCGGCGGCACGGGTATCTTTTGCTTGCGCAAAAACGTTTGCAAACGCCGCACGGGTTAATTCGGCCGTTTCGGGACAGTTGGAGTGTTGCAAAAACATGTAGTTGTCGCAGTTATCCGGCGTAAGATGCGTTTTGGTTTCCTCAATCAGTTTTGCAATGGCTTTTCTGGGGGTTATGGCCTTGGCATATGCCACAATTTTTCCCTGTTTATCCAAGCGCATAACGGGGCAAATTTTGAACACGTTGCCCACAAATGCTGCCGCACCGGAAATTCTTCCGCTTCGACGGTAGTAGGTGAGATCGGTGGAAAAGAAAAAGTGGTGCACACGCAAACGGTTTTCTTGCGTCCACTGGCATAGTTTTGAAAAAGACATTCCTTCGTCCCGTCTGTTCAGCACTCCGTCCATCAACAGTCCGTATCCGCCGCTGCTACACAGCGAATCTACTACCGCAAGTTTGTGCGGCAACTTCATTTTCTTTATGTTTTCCGCCGCCTTGAAGGCATTTTCCGCCGATTTAGAAAGTCCCGAACTGAACGTGACATGCAAAAGGTCTCCGTGTTGCAGCTGTTCCAAAAAGAACGCTTCGTAGGTGGATACGTTTATTTGCGACGTGCGCGGGTGTTTTGTTTTTAGTGCTTCAAACAGTGTTGGCAGTGCCGTATCCGTTCTGCCCATGTCGTCCATGAATTCTTCGTCGTCTATCGTGTAGGTATAAAACAAAATTTTGCAGTTGCGTTTGTCTAGGTAATGGAATGGCAAATCACAAGTGGATTCGCAAGAAACGTTAAACATAGGTGTTCCTCCCGATGGTTGTTTGCCAACATTATACGTTGCAGCGCCGCTTTTGTGTACCTACTGTTGTAATTGCTGTTTCTACGCCGCCGTTTTGTCCGGTAGAGTTGATGTTTTGATGTTCTACTCACGGTAGAGTGCCCTTTTGAGGCTGTCAAACGGTTGCCAAAACGCCTCAAATGCGCTATAATTTCGGTATGAACGAACAAAACATTCCGTGCATCGATGCGGAAGCCACTCGCATCATCATTGCACAAAACCTAACAAGGTTTCGCAAATTGGCAGGGCTCACCCAACAGCAACTTGCCGAAAAGCTTAACTATTCCGACAAAACCGTTAGCAAATGGGAGCGTGCCGAAGGCGTTCCCGACGTGTTAACGCTCAAAGCGCTTGCGCAAATTTACGGCGTAACCGTTAACGATTTTCTTATCGAACACAAAAAACCAACCGTCAAGGCGCTTTTTAAAAGCACGCTTATCCGCCGCTTGCTGATAACGTTGCTGTCGTCCGGCTTGCCATACTTTTTGGCCGCATTGGTAAGCGCAGTGGTGCTTATGGTAAACAGCGACGCACCCATTGCAAGGTACGCATTTCTAACGGCGTTGCCCGTGTCGTTGATTGTGTTGTTGGTGTTCACGTGCTTGTGGGGCAAGGTATGGCAAAAGGCCCTTGCCGTTTCGGCGCTTACTTGGTCGTTGTGTCTTTTTGCCGACGTGTTGATAGTTGCCACCAACTCTTGGTTGGTGTACGTGGTGGGTGGATTTTTTCAAGTGATGATAATTTTGTGGTTCACCCTTAGCGCCGTTCGCCAAAGGGAACGCCGTTTGCGCCAAGAAAACCAAATGCTCAGCCCGTCGGAAGAAAAGTAACAACGGGAAAGATTATCCAAAAGGTTCGATGCAAATTGCCGTCAAACCTTTTTTTTGATATAAAAACTCTGCGGCGCAACTGCTTTCGTTGACGACGTTAAAAGTTGTGCGGTTGAAAAAATGTGTGCGCCATTGTACGCTGTTTGAACAACATGTCGAAAACCGTTGCAAGTTGCTTTCGCGTTACGGCAAATTAACAAGGTGAAAAATGAAACATACAATGAAACTGGCACCGGAACCTTTTGAAATGATAAAAAGCGGTGCAAAAACAATCGAACTGCGCCTGTACGACGAAAAGCGTAGAAAAATTCACGTTGGCGACGTTGTGGAGTTTGTTCACAGGGAAAATGCCGACAACGTCATCCGTGCCAAAGTGACGGATATCTTCGTTTTTGATTCTTTCCAAACGCTGTACCAAAGTTTGCCGCTTTTGCAATGTGGCTACACTTGCGAAAACGTTGCAACTGCATCGCCCAGCGATATGGACGTGTACTACTCCAAAGAAGAACAAGCACGGTGCGGCGTTGTGGGCATAAAAATTGCCTTGCTGTGATTTTGTCTTCCAAAATATTTGCAAAGTATTTGTTGTTGAACAATGGCCGGTAAGACTGCAATAGTTTGGCGAAAGCGTTCACGTGGCCTGACGTGGTGTTAAAAGTGCGGCGCATTGTGGCTAAGTTGATAGTCGGTGTTGCTTGTCGTGGCTGTTAGCAAGTGCAAGCATTTTGTTTGTTCAAAAGGATATTTTTGTTAATAATACAGCTAATAATCTTGCCCCCAAAAACGTATCCATTGGTAGGTGTGGCATTGAAAGAATAAAAATTGCCTTGCTGTGATTTTGTCTTCCAAAATATTTGCAAAGTGTTTGTTGTTGAACAAAGGCCGAAAAGAAGAAAGTGATCGAATTTTGTTTGACAATGTTCAAGTGGGTTTATGCGGCGTTATGGATACAAAATGATTTGCAGCAATTTTTAGACCGGATAGAGAGTTGTTTCATTGCCGAGAATGTGTTTGCATGCGCAAGCGTGGTTGCAATCGAATGACGCATGGCTTGTTCAAATGGACTTATGCGACGTTATGGGCCAAAAATTGTGTTATTGTAATGCTTTTTTTGATTTTTTGTAAAAAAAGGTGCATCAAGCGGATACTTCGGACGAGGACAAAGCAACATGGCGATCCGCTGTTCGCCGTGCAACATTGGAATTAACGGTGTGCCTAAGGGCTTGTCAATATAATTTTGGCGGTGTAATCCGCAAGCGCGCCCAATGCGTGTTGCATATTTCAAACCGCCTTCACGGCTTTGCAAAAAAATTGCGGTTGAAAGAATCGTCCGTTTTTTTTGAAATTTGCTAGCTTTTTTCAAAAAAACTGCAAAATAACGGTGCAAGCGGACCAAACCTTGCGGCACAATATTTGTGAAACACCCCAAAAAACGGCGAAAATTTCGTCGCACAGGCAAAATATCGGCGGTATTTCGAAAAACAACGGAAAAATGTGCAAAAACGGTGCAAAAATCTTTGTTACATTTTGTTGACAAAGCAAAGTTTATTTGATACAATAAATAAGCTTTTGAAGTAGCAATGGTGTGGAACAACACGAAATC
>CAZADD010000029.1:0-15315 GCA_964483825.1 uncultured Oscillospiraceae bacterium | reverse complement strand
CTATGCGCCGTTGTATCTAGGGGAGCAGACTACGAAGCCGCCTGCCAGGGCTGCCGAACACGGTAAATGTCTTATAAAATCAAAAAAGACACGGACCTCTACCGTGTCTAAAATTATAAAACTGTACACATGCGTGCGCGTGCATTGTCGCAATTGTTCAGTGCTTGACAAACGGTGCAAATTGAACTAAAATTTTGTCAACTATATTTTTAGAGGCTTACTATGGATAAAATTGCCGTCGAAAAAAAGTGGAACAAACTGTGGGATGAACAAAAAGTTTATTCCTTCAACCCTAAAGACGTGGACAACAAGTACTACATGTTGGAAATGTTTTCTTACCCTAGCGGTGCAAAATTGCACATCGGGCATTGGTACAACTACGGCTTGTCGGATAGTTTTGCTCGCTACCAAATAATGAAAGGTAAAAACGTGTTTCAACCCATGGGGTTCGATGCGTTCGGTTTGCCTGCGGAAAACTACGCAATAAAATCGGGCGTTCACCCCGAAGACAGCACGTTGCACAACATTGCCGTGATGGAACAACAGCTGAAAAACATCGGTGCCGTGTTCGATTGGGATCACGAAATAAAAACTTGCATGCCCGATTACTACAAGTGGACGCAATGGATTTTCTGTCAACTGTACAAGAAGGGCTTGGCCTACCGCAAAAAGGCTCCCGTCAACTGGTGTCCGACGTGCAACACCGTTTTGGCAAACGAACAGGTTGTGGACGGTCACTGCGAACGCTGCGACAGTCAAGTGGTGAAAAAGGACCTTACACAATGGTTTTTCAAAATAACCGACTACGCCGAAGAACTTTTGAACGACTTGGACGGCTTGGATTGGCCGGAAAAAACCAAGGCAATGCAACGCAACTGGATCGGAAAATCCGTGGGCGGCGAAATAAAGTTCCGTTTGCAAGACGGTAGCGGCAGTTTCAACGTGTTTACCACCCGTGCGGACACGTTGTTCGGTTGCACCTACGTCGTGCTTGCTCCGGAACACGAACTTGTGGATAAAATAACCACGGCGGAACAAAAAGCCGCTGTCGAAGCGTACAAAGAAGAAGTTGCAAAAACCAATGAAGTGGAACGCCTTTCCACCGCAAAGGAAAAAACCGGCGTGTTTACCGGTGCTTACGCTATCAACCCCGCCAACGGCGAACGTGTTGAAATTTGGATTGGCGACTACGTTTTGGCAACCTACGGAACGGGTGCCGTCATGGGCGTGCCTGCTCACGACGAACGCGACTACAAGTTTGCCCAAAAACACGGCTTGCAAATTAAGCGTGTGATAAAATCTGCGGACGGAACGGGCGACGACTTGCCTTTCTGCGAATACGGCGTGATGGTTAACAGCGGTGAATTCGACGGTGTTTCCAGCGAAAAGGGCCGTGTGGCAGTCGTGGAAAAATTGGCACAAACTGGCGACGGACAAATTACCACCAACTACCGCTTGCGCGATTGGCTTGTTTCTCGTCAACGCTACTGGGGCGCACCTATTCCCATTATCTACTGCCCCCACTGCGGCGAAGTTTTGGACGAAAACTTGCCCGTGAAGTTGCCTTACGACGTGGAATTCACTCCCGACGGAACAAGTCCGCTTGCCAAGCACGAAAAGTTCATCCACGACGTAACTTGCCCTAAATGCGGTGCAAAAGCCACTCGTGAGGCGGACACTTTGGATACTTTCGTGTGTAGCAGCTGGTACTACTTGCGCTATCCCGATGCCAACAACGGCGAAAACCCCTTCGATACGGAATGGATAAACAAAATGTTACCCGTGGATAAATACGTGGGCGGCGCAGAACACGCATGCATGCACTTGCTTTACGCACGTTTCATAACAAAAGCGTTGCGTGATATGGGGTACCTCAACTTCGATGAACCGTTCAAATCTCTTGTTCACCAAGGCGTAATTTTGGGGCCGGACGGCAACAGAATGAGTAAATCTCGCGGCAATGTCGTTTCGCCGGACGAATATGTGAACGAATTCGGCTCCGACGTGTTCCGTTGCTACTTGGCTTTCGGCTTTAAGTACACCGAGGGCGGACCGTGGTCGGAAGACGGCATAAAGGCCATTAACAAGTGGTTGGACCGTGTGGAACGCTATGTTTTGGCGGCATACGGCGAATATCCCACTCACGACGGTTTTACTCACGACGAAAAACAACTGAACAGAGTGCTTAATGCAACCATCAAGGCGGTGGATAGCGACTATGCGGAATTTTCCTTCAACACGGCCGTTGCACGCATGATGGAACTTGTGAACGCAATGTGCAAGTACGACGGTTGCGCAACGAAAAACGCCACGCTCTATCGCAAGACGGCGGATGATTTGCTGAAAATTCTTTCTCCGCTTGCCCCGCACTTTGCCGAAGAATTGTGGCAACAAACGGGACACGAAGGCAGCATTGTGACGAAAACTTTCCCCGCTTTCGACGAAAACGCTTTGAAAGCGGACGAAGTGGAACTGTTGGTTCAATTCAATTCTCGTCCCAAAACCCGTTTGACGGTAGACGCAAGCTTGACGGCTGCGGAAGTGGAAAAACTTGTGCTCTCCAACGGATCCGTGCAAGGCTTGCTTGGCGGCGCAACACCCAAAAAAGTTATTGTCATTCCGGGCAGACTTGTTAATATCATAGTGTAGTTTTGTGCGGTTCAAGTGTCGGTTTTGGCGTTTGAATCGCATGTTTTTGCAAAATGCTTACTGCAAGTTTTCTTGCGGCACGCAGTTCCTTGTTTCAAACAAGCAACGAAAACGAACAAGAATACAAAATGCGAGAATTTTTTTATGAATTTCAAAATTGAAGCGGAAAAACTCGGTATCGGCGACACGCCGCTTGTTCCCTACGAGGAAGATTTCGATGCGGATATTTTCATCAAAAACGAAGCGATGAATGCGTCAGGCAGCGTCAAGGATAGGGCTGCGCTTGCCATGATTTTGGATGCCGAAGAAAAAGGCTTGCTGAAAAAGGGCGACACCATTGTGGAAGCAACCAGCGGCAACATGGGTATTTCGCTTGCCTACGTGGGGGTTCAGCGTGGCTACCGTGTGGTTTTAACCATGCCCGATACCATGAGCCCCGAACGCCGAACGTTGTTGCAAGGTTTGGGTGCACAGCTGATTTTGACGGAAGGCAAACTGGGCATGCAAGGTGCGGTAGATTTGGCCGAACAACTTGCGTCCGAACAAGGCTTTGTGTGGTTGAAACAGTTCGAAAACCCCGCAAACGCAATGGCGCATTACCTTTCCACTGCCGAAGAAATTATTTCGCAACTGGAAAGAGTTGACGTTTTCGTTGCCGGCGTGGGTACGGGAGGAACGCTTTGCGGCACCGCTCGCCGTTTGAAAGAAATTTTCCCCCATTGCAAAATTGTGGCTGTCGAACCGGCTTTTAGCGCAACTATTTCTCGCGGAGAAAAGGGCAAACACTCCATTCAGGGGCTAGGCGCAGGGTTTGTGCCAAAAATTTACGACGCAAGCGTTGTGGACGAAGTGCAACTTGTAACGGACGACGAGGCGATGGACACGTTTTTCATGCTTAACAAACAGCAAGGCTACTGCTGCGGAATAAGTGCGGCGGCCAACGTTGCCGTTGCCATTCGCTTGGCAAAAGATCCGTCCTACCAAGGCAAAAACATTGTCACGCTTTTCCCCGATGGCGACGACAGATACCTTTCCATTCTCAACGAAAGCAGACTGTAGGCAACGGCGAATGCTCTTGGTTTTGTTGTGAACAGCGAAAGATTAGGGGGGGAAAGGAAAGATAAGCGGCCGAATAAATCAATTACGCTCTTACGGCATAAAAAATCGGGTCTATTTCAGTGCAACTTGCATTGTTTTTCCGTGGCCGAAAAAGTGAAAATTTTCCAATGACTTGTTAAAAATCGGTTGTTTTGCAGTTTTTGTGCGAACAACCTTTTTTATTGGCAATTGATTTTTTATTTGGCTATAATTGCCGTAACATTGTGTGTTAAAAGAAAATTTCAATTTGTGGAATTAAAAACGCAGTAGGGTACACGATGAAGTGAGTGTGAATGATGTGAAAAGTGGCGGAAAGTTGTTTGTGTCACGGAATGCGAACTTAAAGGGAAAGGGGTAATTAACAAAAATTAAATTTACATATAACCGGTGTGTTTTCCGTTTTGTGTTGAAACGGTTTTGGAATGAAAATTATAAAAAACGTTTCCGTGTCGTAAGTTTATGAATCAATTCGTCATCACGCATATCTATCAGGACACATGTTTTGAAGTTGAGAGTGCGTACTGTGTCGTAATTGCACTGTTGGATGAATAAAAAGTTTATTGTTTATCGTTCCGTTTTGGAAAATATGTTTTTTTATTGTTTGTCGGTTTGTTTTATTGTGGTGTAGACATCGTTGAATACATTATTCGGAATTTTCTGTTTTTGTCGAGAACTTTTTTTGCAATCTCAAACGACATTGCAAAAAGTAAGTAAACGCAATCCTCCCTGAACGTTTTTTTGTTTATAACACTACTTTTATTGATTTTTTTGTTTTTGGGTGTTGGTGACGTTGAAAAAGGGCATTGCGCTGTCGGCCCCGTGCCGTGAACATTTTTTCGCAATGTTTTTTCAACGCAGTTATATCCGTTTTGCTTTTTCTTTTCCGCTGTTTGAAACGGCAGTTTTTGTTGCATGCTAAGCGTGGGAAAGTCGGCGTTTTACCGCAAAAAATAATGCCCTTTTTATTCACATATTTGACACTACAGTGCACTTTTTGCCGTTGAAATCGTTTGCGCAAGGCTTTATTATTTTAGTAGGTCTAGGCGTGCTTTGGCCGAACATTCCGATTGTTTGGGCAAAAGCAGTGGCGGACGCCGAAAAAAGCGAAAAATTTCTTTTTTTCGTGCCCCGGTCATTCCAACTGTATTCCGTGCGCGCTCGACCTTCGGAAAACAAATATTATTGTAGGAGAAAACAATCCCCATGACTCAAACCAGAAAAAACATTTTGCTGTGGATTCTAGTTGCGGCCTTTGTTATTACAGTTTTAGGCGCATTTTTTGCCGAAAACATAGTTTTTGCGGCGGAGGCGGCGGAAAACGTTATTATCAACGGCGACTTCGAATACAAGGATGCCAACGGCGACGACAGCCCCAAAACAAACTGGACGCTAGGTAACGCTCCCTTGTCGGTAGAAACGGAAACCGTTCACGGCGGCAAATATTCGTTGAAATTCAGCGTGGACGGCACGGGCGCAGTTTCCCCGGCGTACTACGTTCAATCCATAGGTATTAACGTTCAAAAGGATACTATTTATTTGTTTGAATATTGGGTGAACATTCAAGACGCTTCCGACGACTTGATGTTTTCCACCTTTGCAACCGACCCTTTTAACAAGGTGTGCGGATGGATAGATTTCAGCAGTCCCATAACCTACACAAACACCGACGGTTGGATGAAGGTGTCCTCGTTGCTTTCCATGGCCGATACCGGTTCGGATAGCAACTACATTCACATTGGTTTCAAGGCATATTCCGGCACGGCAACCGTCTATTTGGACGACGTGTCGTTGACGGCCGTTAAAAAGACGAGCGAAGTTGGTTTGAACTTGGATTTCGAAGAACAAGTAAACGGCATGATTCCCAACTGGAACTTCAGCGGTGACGGTTATGCGGAAGTCGTTCAAAACGAAAAGAGCCCCGAAACGCAGGGCGAATACACGTTGAAAGTGTATCACAAAAGCGTGACAACGGGTAACCCCAGCGTCATGACATCCCAAAAAATTCCCGTTGAAGGCGGCAAAACTTACGAATTGAATTGTTGGGCGATGGTAACCGGCGACTACACGGCGGATAGCTACGTGCAGTTCTTGCAAACGGACGCTAACGGCAACAATGCTTACAGCGTCACGTTCGACGCAAACAACAGCAACAACAACTACCAAGGCACAAGCGGCGGCGAGTGGATAAACCCCACCTATCAGTACCATGTGTTCGGCGAAAGCCAATGGCGCAAGGTTACTTGGACGTTTACCGTTGCGGATAACGCCAGTTACGTTCAGGCCAGAATCATTTTGTTTGGCAGAAACGCAACGGCCTACTACGACGACATCACAATCACTCCCGTTGAAGGCGCAACGGAAAGAGATGCCGCCAACTTGGATTTCGAGGACGTGAAAGAAGACGGAATGCCCGTCAATTGGCATTTGTCCGGCAGCCGCAGTTACGAATCTTCGTTGACAAGCGACAACACCGTGTATCACGACGGAACGCGTTCCGCACACGTGGTTAGCACCGGCACAATCGAACGCACGTTGTTCGAAAACAGCGTAAAAATTCCCGTAGAAGAAGGCACAACCTACGAACTGTCGGCATTTTTCACTTCTGCCAACAGCGACCCCACCGTGCAGTTGACAATGCGTGCCTACTACTACGACAAAAACGGCAACCACGTTTACAACATCTACGGCGACAAGTTATTTATGCGTGGCGGTACAAGCGTTTTGAATCGCAACTCGCAAGTTGACGAATGGAAACAGTTGTACAGCCGTATCACCGCACCCAGCGGAGCGGCATATATGAGCGTTGCATTCTTGCTTAGTGCAGGACACGCCGAAGTGTGGTTCGACGACGCTCGACTTATCCCCGTCGAAGAAGCAAATTCCGACGTTATTTTGGAATACAACACCCAATTCAACACAAAAGACCACAACGGATCCGTTGCCGACTACACCCTTAGCGGCGAAGGCGCAACATTCGACTTGGTTAGCGAAGCCAATGGCGGCGGTGCCCTGTTAAGTGCAACCAACGGCGGTGAAGTATCCCACAAAGTGGATAATTTCACAACCGGTTACAAGTACAGAGTCTACTTGAACTACGTTGCAAGCAAAGACGCACACGTAGTGATAGATTTCTACAACACTAACAAACAAAAAATTGCAGGCGCAAGTGTCAGCAAAACGTTGGAAGCAAACCAAAACATTTGCGAATTCAACTTCGAATCGCCCTCTGCGTGCTACGCAGTTATACGCATCGGTCTTGACGGCAGCGGCACGTTGCAGCTGAAAGAAATGTACACCTACCAAACGGGTTTGCCCTCTTCCAAGGGAATGTGGGATGCCGAATGGGTTTGGTATCCGGAAAACCCCGTTACGGATGCGGTGGAAGAGTACAGATATTTCCGTTACAGCTTCACGTTGTCCGACTACGCGTCTTATGCTCCCTTGCAATTGACGGCGGACGATAAGTACCAAATTTACGTTAACGGACAGTACGTTGATAGCAACTGGGACGTTGGCGGCGACAGTTGGGGCGACGTTCAAGTGCTCTATATCGACGAATATCTCGTTCCCGGCGAAAATGTTATTGCAATCAAATCTTACAACCTTATTTCCGAAGCAGGCGTGCTGTTCGACGGCAAAATCACTTTGAAAAACGGCGAAACGGTCACGTTGAAATCGGATAAAACGGTGAAAAGCGCAAAAAGCGTGGAAAACGACGTTGAAGACGGCGAAAAATACACTATTCCCGATTGGGCAGAGACGAATTTCGACGATTCCGATTGGCTGCTTGTAAAAACGTTCGGCAAACCGCCGGTATCTCCGTGGGGACCCGTGTACTACAACAACACGTTGTACGTGGAAAACAGTTTGGAAATTGTTTCCGTGACGAACGAAAAAAGTGTTCAAGCCGGCAACTACATCGATTTCGAAATTGTTTTCAAAGCTAACGTGGATATCAAACAAGATTTGACTTTCAAAGTTGACTTGATGCCCAGAAACTCCTACAAAGTGGTGGCTTCCACCTCCATCAAAATGGTGGAAGGGGACAACACTTCCACTTGGAAGCAAGGCAACCAATACAAAGTGACGTTGCGCTTGGACGTGCCCTCTTTCTTGGATGAAGGCAAGTACCAACTGCGTTTGGATGATTCTATCATCACTCTTACCAACGAAGATTTTTACGACAACAAGTTTGTCAGTTTCTCGGTGACGGAAAATCCCGATAAGGATCAACCCCTTGTTGCAAAAGTGGAAAGCTACAACGGCGCGCCCACAATCATGATTAACGATCAACCGTATAGCCCGGCATTCTACTTGCGTCCCGACTTGAACGTTTATCGTCAAACGGATGCGGAAGACCGCATTGCCGAATCCACCTACGAACTGTTCATCACCTACCAGGGTTGCTTGGGCAAGGGCGGACAAGACGTGCTGTGGCCCAGCCGTGACAAAATCGACTACGACGCATTCGACAAAGCCATCATCAGTTTGCTTTCCGCAAGCCCGTCCAGCTACGTAATGGTTAACTTCGGTATGTTTGCTCCCAGTTGGTGGAAAAACGAAAACCCGGGAGAAGTAACCGTTTCCATGGACGCAAACGGAAACAAAACTTTGGGCGAAGGCGCATCCTTTGCTTCCAAAAAATGGATGGAAGAATCGGGTGAAGTGTTGAGAAAACTTATTCAACACATGAAGACGCAATCCTACTACAACCGTGTTTACGGTTTGCGTATCACCGCCGGACAAACTTACGAATTCATGAACTACGGCGTGACGGCAAACATATTGCCCGACTACAGCGATGCCGCACTCACTGCGTTCCGTGAATGGTTGAAGGAAAAATACAAAACCGATGCCAAATTGAAGGCCGCTTGGGGCGACTACAGCGTCACTCTCGATACGGCACAAATTCCCACTATTGCAGAACGTCAACAATCCACCTACGGCACTATCTACGATATCGAAGAAGACCGCAAGTGTTTGGACTACAACAATTTCTTGACGCACCTTTCCGCCGATAGTTTGTTGTACTGGGCGCAAATTTGCAAGGAAGAAACAAGCAACGAAAAAATTGTCGGCGCTTATTTCGGATATTTATGGACGTTCGGTTCCTACGACGGAGTGGGCAGCACACACTCGGCATTGAGAGACGTTTTGAACTCTCCCTACGTCGATTTCGTTGCTTCCCCCATCAACTACAACGAAAGATTGCTTGGCGAATCCACAACGTACATGTCGCTGTTGGATACCATTCAAGCCTACGGCAAACTGTATATTCAAGAACAAGATAACCGCACCTTCAAATCCACAAGTTACTCCGGCGTTGGCTGGGATAGCGACTGGGATTTCCAAGTTGGCGGACAAAGAACCATCGAAGGCACCATTCAAAACTTCAAGCGCGACTTTGCAAACAACTTCGTTAACGGTGCAGGTTTCTGGCACTACGATATGTACGGCGGCTGGCTGGACGACCCAATGATTTACGAACAAATGGCCACCGAAAAGCGCATCTACGACTACAGTTTGCAGTTGGAAGACAGAAACTTCACTAACGACGTTGCAGTGTTCGTAAGTGACAAAATGTATTCTTATGCGGCAATGCAAGTGTCGCCCAACTCTCCCTACGTGTTGATCAATTCGTTGTTCTTGCAACAAAGAAAGAATCTTGCAACCATGGGCGTTGGCTACGATACCTACGCAATCAGCACCCTTGTGGACGGCAAAGTATCGGCACACAAAGTTAACATTTTCCTGTCGCCGTTCGAATTGACTTCCGAAGAAAAGACGGCAATAGAAAGCTATCTGAAAAAAGACGGTCAATATGCAATCTGGATTTATCTCCCCGGCATTTCCGACGGAATGAAGACAAGTGAACAGGCAATGTCCGACCTTGTTGGCATGAACTTGAAACTGGTCAACGAGGAAAACCCCTTGCAAGTGAAAATTTCCGACGATAACCACTGGTTGACGACGGGCTTGAAAGACAAAATCTACGGAACGGACAACACCTTCATTTCTCCGCTGTGCTACGTCGACGACGACAGCGCAACGGCACTTGGGTATCTCACCAAGGAAACGGACAAAGTCGGTTTGGCCGTTAAAGAGTTCGATAACTGGACAAGTATCTATTCTTCCGGAACGTGCTTGCCAGTGGGAATGCTCCGCAACATTTTGAAGAAGGCAGGCGTTCACGTCTACTCTGAAAACGTCAACGACGTTATCTACAACAACAATCACTACGTTGCTTTGCACAGTGCAGTGGGCGAAACAAAAACAATCAAGTTGGACGGCACCTATGCCGTGTACGACGAATTCGAACAAAAATACGTTTCCTACGGCACCGACACAATCACCTACGAACACGTTGCCAACGACACCAAGATTTTCCGTTTGGAAACACCGTTCACTCCGTCTGACGACACGACCGAAAACAGCGGTTTGCCTGCTTGGGCATGGTGGACAATCGGCGGCGGATCGGCAGCCGTTTGCGGCGTTGCTGTGGCAATAGTGTTGATTTTGAAAAAGAAAAAACTCGGATAAAACAAACGTACCCCCCCCCGAAAGTCAAACAAAAAGCACAGTTAGCAAGTCGAAACGGTTTTCGGGGGACGTTTCGAACTAACCGTTAAGGAGGCAAAAAATGAAAATTAAACGCATTGCGCTTGTCATCGCTTTGGTTTTGGTTGCGTCGCTGCTTTTGGTGGCGTGCACTCCCAAAGACCCGGACGGCGGCAGCAATAAACTTACAATTCAACTGCGTGTCAACGGAGATAACGACGTTGGCAACGCTTGGACGGATATCATCAACGAATTCGAGGACGAAACGGGAATCGAAGTTACGGCATATATGAATCCGCAAGTAAACACGCAAATGGCCAACCGCTGGAAGGGCGATAACCCTCCCGATATGGTTTGGATCGACGGTAACGGTCTTGCCGATGCCGACTTGGTGAAAACGGGTAAATTCCAAGATTTGACGGAATGGTTCCAAACGGCAAAAGTATATGGCGAAGACACCCTTATCAAAGACGTTATCAACACCGATATCATCGAAGATTTCAACGGAAAAATTTACGAATTGCCCGTTTTGAGCTTGACTTACGGTTTGTACTACGACGCAAACTACTTCACCGAAAGAAACCTCACCGTTCCCACCAACTACGACGAATTTTTGGCAGTCAGTCAAAAGGCCGCCGATACCCTCACCGTGTGGGACGAGGGCAGAACCAAGGTTGCAGGATTGACCTACCCCGGAAAATATGCGGCGTACATTTTGTGGTCGCTTATCATGCCTGCCTATGCGGCATATGGCGATGCGGAATTCTTCTCCAAGGTTTGTTCGGCAGAAGATCCCGCTGTATATGACGACGCAAGGTTTGCCGAAGTGCTTGCTCGCTTCAAAGATTATTGCGACAAGGGCCATTTGCTTGTAGGATCCATCACTTCCGACCACACCGACTCTCAATCCAACTGGGCAAACCGCAGGGCATTGTTCATCGGTAACGGCATGTGGCTGGAAAGTGAAGTTAACTCGGCATTGGATAGCAAGTTCCAAGCAGCATTTATTTCTTCACCCCTTGTAACGGCGGAACAAAATCAAGTTTCGTTGATTGGTCCCAAAAACATTGCCGTTGCTTCGGCATCCAAAAACAAGGAAAATGCCTACAAGTTTTTAAGTTGGCTTTACAAAAAGGCAAACCAACAAAAACTTGCGGAAAACTACAATTACTTCACCGCACTTAAAGACACCGACTACAGCGAATTCGACGTGACCGACCTCACCAAGCAAACGTATGAATACGTGATGAACGGCAACACAACCGTCGTTTACAAAAACAAAAACTGGGGCACGGTGGGCGATACGTTCAACAACGTTCTTAACGACCTTGCAAAGGGCTCCATCACTGTTGAACAAGGCGTTGCAACCATCAAAGATGCAGCAGTAAAACACAACAAATAGTAATCATGAAAAACAACTTGTGTCTAGACACACAACTGAACAAAAAGAAGAAAGGTCACAGCAAATGGGCGTTCATTTTGGTTTTCGGACTGCCCGCGTTTCTGTTGTACGTGTTCATCTGCATCGTGCCGATGTTCACCAGTTTGTTCTACGGCTTTTTCGACGTTAACAGCTACGACATTTCCAACAAAGTTTTGGTGTGGCTGCAAAACTACGGCGAAATCTTTTCCGATCCGCTGTTTTGGAAGGCCGTGGGCAACGACTTTTTGATCATTTTGGGCAAAGAAGTGCTGATAATTTCCTTTGCACTGTTCTTTGCCGTTGCAATGACAAAATTCGGGCTTAAAAACAAGGAAGTCGGGGTGTACCGCTTTCTTTTGTACATCCCCAACGTTTTGAGCGTGGTGTTCATCGCCACGTTTTGGCAAAACTTTTTCCGTCCCAACGGCGGATTGTTTTCCATCATTTTCAACAACAACCAAGTGGACTGGATGGCGGAATATCCCTTGCAAATCGTCACGTTCATCGCATCGTGGTGCGGCGTGGGGCATTTCATGATAATTCTCATTTCCGCAATCAACGCCATTCCCAAATCGCTTTACGAATCGGCACGAATCGACGGTGCAAACCAGTGGCAGCAACTGTGGTCCATCACCATTCCGCAAGTGAAAAATCAAATTGTGTTTTTGGCGGTGAACATTGTCAGTTCGTCGCTGGCAGGCAACATGAATTTGGTTTTGCCCCTCTACGGCAACAGCAACGATTCCATCGTTATGGGCACCTACGTGTACTACTACGCACAAACTTGCAACGAGTTGGGTTACAGCAACGCGGCGGCAGTTATATTGATGATCATCAGTTTCGTCGTGTGCTTTTCGTTGAACAAAGCCATGACGCGCAAGGAGGACTAGCCCATGAAAAAGATTGTTAACAAGGGTAGTTTCGCGTTGCGTTTGGTAACTCGGCTGTTGATGATAGCGTGTTGTTTGACGGTGGTGTTTCCGCTGGTTTGGTACTTGTACACTTCGGTGAAAGACAGCGGCGAATATCTTCAAAACTATTGGTCGTTGCCGTCGCACGTCGTGTTCAAAAACTGGTTGGACGCTTGGAGCAACACGGAAATGTACGACTACGACGGAAACGTCGTGACGATACTCACGCTTTTCAAAAACACACTTATTTCCACCGTGTTGGGCGTGCTGTTGTTGCTGGTGATGACATCCACGGTAAGCTTCATTTTGAGCAAGTATTCCTTCCGCGGCAAAAAATTCTTCAAAGTGTTTTTCTTTGCGGCAATGGTGATACCGTCAATTTTGCTTATCATTCCGCTGTACACGCAACTAACCTCTATCAGCGAAGGCTTCAAAAACAACTTGGTTGTGGTTGCCGTCATTTACGCAGTGCAAGCATTGCCGGTGCAGGTGTTTTTGTTAACGAAGTTTATCAACAACATCGATAATGGCTTGTTGGAAGCGGCACGGATAGACGGCGCAAACGAATTTCACGTGTTTTTCAAAATTATTTTGCCGTGCATCAAGCCAATGCTGTTTTTCATTGCGCTAACAAGTTTCATGGCGTTTTGGAACGAATATACCATCGCATTGCTGTTCTTGGACGACCCGGCGTGCTTCACGTTGAGCATCGGCTTGGAACAAATGAAACTTATTGCCGGCACACAAAGCAACTACGGCACCATCTTTGCCGGATTGCTTATGGCAACGTTACCCATTTTGATACTCTACGGCGTGTTCCAAAAGGAAATTCTGAAAGGAATTGACATGAGCGACGGAGTGAAAGGATAAAAAAAGAAGTTATGTTTATTAACACACAAAATACAGTCGTCGAGGAGCAACTTATTTTGCCTGTTGCAATAACGCTTGCCAAAGGCAACGTCACAGGGGAACAAAATTTGCTGACCGCCTCGATAAACGGACCGTCGTTCAACGGCAACGGTTGCACAACCGTGTTGAACAACGGCAAAAAAAGCAGCATCACGCTGGATTTCGGCAAAGAAATTCAAGGCGGCGTGCGCATCATCACCCACCACGTAACAAACAACACCGTGCAAGTGCGGCTCACTTTCGGCGAATCGGTGACGGAATCCCTTTCGGATATCGGCGAAAAGAACGCTTGCAACGCACATTCTCCGCGAGATTTTGTTGTCCCCGTCAGTTCCCTTGGCGACGTAACGTGGGGCAGCACGGGGTTCAGGTTTGTGACGCTCAGTTTGGTGGACGAAGACGCGCAAGCGGAATTCAAGGCGGTTTATGCCGTCAGCAGAATGCAACAAATGCAATCGGGCAGTTTTCGTAGCAGCAACGAAAGGCTGGATAAAATTGTGGAAACGGCGTTGTATACACTGAAACTTAATTTTCAAAACGGCGTTATTTGGGACGGAATCAAGCGCGACCGCCTTGTGTGGAGCGGCGACTTGAATCCGGAATTGCTTTCCGCAATGTATTTTTGCGGCAAAACGCCCAACGTCAAGAACTCGTTGGAATTTTTGTATCAAACCAAAACGGACGGTTGGATAAACGAAATTCCCAACTACAGCGTTTGGTTCGTTATCAACGTGTGCGACTACGTTTGCGCAAGCGGCGACAAGCTTTTTGCACGGCAGCATCACGATTTCGTTTGTCAACTGATGCAAAAAATTTGTTCCAAAATCGACCAAAACGGCCGCATAGCATTCAACGACGGCACGGAAAACGTCAGCATGGAGTACTTTTTGGATTGGCCCAGCTACAACACACCCGATGCCTACACGGGCACCGCAATGTTGTTGCTGTACTGCGTTCAAAAGGTAAAAAAAGTGTTTTCCGACGCAAAAACGACAAAACTTTGCGACGAAATTCAATCAAAACTGTTGCGCTACAACTACAACGACGTTTCGCAAAAACAGGTTGCGGCGTTCGTGCGGTTGGCCAACGTGCAAGGCTTGAATGCGTGCCAAGTGCTGTCGGAAAACGGCGTGCACGGTTTCAGCACCTTTATGAGCTACTACATACTCACCGCATTGAAGTCGTGCGGTTGCAACAACACTTTGCAACTTGTTTGCGACTACTACGGCGGCATGTTGGATAGGGGCGCAACCAGCTTTTGGGAAGATTTCGATGTGGATTGGCTGCCCGACACTTTCGGCGTGGACAGTTTGCCCGTTCAAGGCAAAAAGGATATCCACGGCGATTTCGGACAATATTGCTACACCGGGTTCCGTCACAGTTTGTGTCACGGTTGGTCGTCCGGTGTTCTTGCCTACGTGGCGGAAAAAATCATCGGAGTCCAAATGGACGGTAACGGTAACGTCGTTGACGTTCAGCCTGATGCGGAAACCCTTGATTGGTTCGAATGTGACCTTGTAACCCCAAAACAAAACGTTCACGTTTGCTATCGCAACGGCAAAACGGAATGGAAAGTTAACTAACAAGAAAATTTCCAAGGGTGGCAAAACTCTTGGTGGGTGCACAGCACCAAAAAAAATAAAAACAGCAACAAAAGTTGCAAAAAAGGAGGAACATTTATGTCAAAGAAAACAATTTTGCTACTAGCATTGATTGTTATTTCCGTCGTGGCACTTTCGTTCGGAACGGTTGCGTTTGCAGACGAAA
>CAZADD010000028.1:4304-15831 GCA_964483825.1 uncultured Oscillospiraceae bacterium | reverse complement strand
AACAAATTCCGCAAGAAAACTTGTTCTTGTGGGCAGGAATTTTGGTTGTGTTGACCTTCATTCCGCTGTATTTTGCCGCTCGTGAGTACCAAAAGCGCATAAAACGCAGCACTTCGGCACAAGAAGTTGCAATCGACGAACCCGTCGAAACGGAAGTCGTCGAAGAAGAATAATAATCGCAGTTCTCATTCAAAATTATTCAAAGGGGCGCAACCTTGTGTTGTGCCTCTTTTGTGTTGTCGCACAACAAACGGTTTGCTGAAATCAAAAAAATCGCAAAACCGCACGCACGCATGCAAAAAATGCGACGTTTTTTCAATTTTAGCAACGGTATTTTTCAAAAAGTGAATGAAATTTGCGTCAAAGTGCAAAAATGTGTTGAAAAGGGCGTTGAAATATAGTACAATAATTAAAAATAGAAAAAGGATTTTGTCCTGCCTTGTACGATCGGTTTTACATTTTGCGTCAACTACGTTTCGTAAAAGGGAATCGTGTTCGGTTGTCAATGTCAGGTCACGAAGGCTTCCGTGTGGAGTCAGAAAACTGCGGTTTCAGTGAAAGACTGTCGGCATTCGGTAGATTACCCACCCTGTTTTTTGTCAGGTTGAACCACAGGTAAAACAACGGCAAGGCGGGATTTTTTGCACCGATGAAAAAACTTCTTGCAACGCTAATGATAGCATGCTGTCTGCTTTTTTGTGCATGCAACTTTCCTTTCGAAGACGTTACTTCTCCGGATATTCAGCCGGAAAAGTACACCGTCTACGTTTACGGTGCAGTGGAAAACGAAGGCTTTTTCGTGGTGGAAGAAGGCACGGACGTTAAAGCGGTGCTACTAAAAGCAAAACTTGTTCCGCAAGGGGTTTATATCGGCAATCCGTCGCAATGGGTAACTGTACAAACCAAACAATTGTCAGTCAACTACGAAGTGGACGGCACAACCTACTACTGCGTGAACGTCAACGGCGGCTACGTCACTACAGAACAGCCCATTGCCAACGTTTCGGCGAAAGTGGTAAGCAAAATTGCCGCATATATTCGTGAAAACGGCAAAATAACAAACAAAAAGCAGCTGAAAGATATTTTGAGCGAGCAAGAATATCTGGAAAACTACTACAAATTTTATGTGAGCGTGGATGATTATGAAGAAATTGATTAACCCACGCTTATCTCTTATTTGCGCAATTTCAGCCATTTGCGGAATCGTTGCGTGCCACGAATTGCTGTTTGGCAATTGGGTTGTTGCGGCAGTTTGCCTTGGCGTGATTGCCGCAGTCGTCATTGTTTCTCTATGTCAAAAAAGCGGCGCATGGAAGTTTGCCGCATTTGCGTTGGCGGTGTTTATTTTGGCGTCTTCTAGTTTTGGTTGCGGCTACGTGTTGCGTGGCGAAACGGAAAACGTTCAGCAAGAAGGCGTATTGATGGGGCGTGTTACGGATATCGGTCGCAACGGTAACGTAAGCAATGTTCTCTACTTGGAAAAATGCACGCTAGACGGCGAAAAGTTGCAAGGGCGTGTCAAGGTGAACACCTACGACGGCGAGCAATTTCACAGCGGTGATATTGTGAAAATCAGCGGAACGTTGCGCACTGCCTACGCCGTTCAAGACGAAATAAATTCCTACTACATTCGATACGGCGTTCGCTACGAATTTTCCGATATCGAAGTTATTTCCATAACGGAAGGCAAACTGAATTTGGGCGAAACCGTCCGCAAGTACGTGTACGACGTCACGGCGGAATATATGCCGCTAAACGGTGACGTTGCCTATGCCTTGCTAACAGGGGACCGAAACGCAATGGATGCCGAGAAAGAAAGCGCGTTTGCTGCTGCCGGTATCATTCACTTGTTGGTGGTAAGCGGTTTGCACGTCGGTTTTGTCATCACGGTTTTCGGCTTTGTGTTAAAACTGTTCAAATTGCATCCTCTTGCGGAGTTGGCTATTTTGCTTGTTCCGCTGTTGTTTTATGCCTACGTTTGCGGTTTTGCTCCGTCGGTAATGCGTGCGGTGATAATGTCTTGTTGCGTGTATTTTGCCCGTGCGCTGTTTGGCAAATACGATTTGCTCACTTCTTTGTGCTGGGCAGTGACGCTAATTTTGCTTGCTCAGCCTTTTCATTTGTACGACATGGGCTTTCAACTTTCGGTAATGTCCGTGTTCGGTATTTCCACTTTGTACTTTCAGTTTGACAGATGGATTTTGCGCAAAATCAAAAACCGTGCACTCAATTGGCTGTGCGGCACGCTGCTGATGTCTTTTTCCTGTACTTTTGCAACGGCATTTATCATTGCTTATAACGAAAATGCTATTGCATACTTGGGTATATTCGTCAACATCATTGCAATTCCATTGGTATTTGTGTCTTTTGTGTTAAGTTTTGTCGGGCTGTTGCCATCATTCTTTCATCACGTTTTGTGGCTTCCCGATCACGTTTTGGAAGTAGTCACCCGTGTTGCGAAGTTTGCCGAATCCTTGAACACGGCATTGGATTTTGGAATTGCCATTGTGGGCATTGTCGTGAGCATAGTATTTTTGTTTGTTGTGGGCGGCTACGTCAATTTCAAAAAGAAAGGAAAAGTCATTGCCTACGTTACATGTCTTGCGGTAACGGCCATTTGCCTTGTTTCGCCGTTCATTCCGTCTCGGTGCACAAATTCGGTGCGGGTGTTTTTCGGCTACCGAGATACCATTGTCGTTGCAACTTCGCAAGACAATCAATCGGCATATATTTCCAATTTTAACGATAGCTATGCTGAGTTTTATGCCGAGCGGTGGCTAAGCGGACGCTACAGCGTTGCGACGGTGTATATCCCGGACGTTTCCGTTACCGACGTAGACAGTTTGAGCAGTTTTTGTTGTGGCTTTCATGTCGAGAAGGTCTATTTGCTCAACTACGGTGATAACGCCGCAGTTTTCAACGAAATGGAGCGTTTGAACATTCCGGTCTACCGAGTTCAGTCCAATGCTGTCTACGGCGACAGCGTCAAGGTGCAAGCGGTTTACGACGGCAGCTTGGCGGCAGTAGTGGTGAAAACAGGCACGGTCACCGTTGCTAACGTACTTTGCCAAGAAAGCAAGGCAATTCGATTTGCGCAATCTCGAACGGACGTGGACTACTTTGCCGTAAGTGGCGACGACGTAGCTGCGTTCGATGCGTTGGGTTTGCGCACGTTGAGTTTTTATCAACAGAACTTTGCAACTAACTTTGGCGCAAATAAGTACGGAAACTTTACAATTAAGCAAAAAGATGATAAAATAATACTGAATTTTCGGAGAAACTGAATTGATCAACTTTTTGAATTTGAAAAACAATTTGAAGGGTGGTGATCTATCCGCTTTTTGTCTTGTCGGAAACGACCGTTGGTTGAAGTTGAAATCACTTGCAACCGTGCGTGAATTTTTCGGCATAGAAGAGGACGGATTCGGCGTGGACAGGCTGGATAATCCCACCTACAAACAAATAGAGGCGGCGTGTTGCACACCGTCCATGTTTGCCGCTCAAAAACTGGTAGTGGTGGAAAATTTTCAAGTTCCCGTTGGCAAACAGCAAGCGGAAGTTGTTCAAAAGTTGGAAAGGCTCATTGTCGAGTGCGACGGCAGTCGATTGGTGTTTTTGGCAGATCAAGGCGATTTCTTTGCCAAAATAAACGGCCTCACACTTGTCAATTGCGACAAGTTGGATAGCACAAACGTCACCAAGTGGATTGTTGCCTACTGCAAAAAGCAAGGGGTAGAAGTTTCCGGCATGTGTGCGGCAAAAATTGCTGAGTACTGCTTGTTCGATATGTCACGTGTCGCCACCGAAACGCAAAAACTGTTGGATTACGGTGAAGTTACTCCGCAAGCGGTGGAGTTGCTTGTGCACAAGGATACCGAGTTCGTAGTGTTCAATTTGTCTAAAACCATTTGCGCTAAAAATGCGCAAGCGGCACTGGAACTGTACAACGGGCTTATTGCTTCCGGCGAAGAAGCTCGCGGGCTGTTCGGATTGCTGTACAACACTTTTCGCCGTGCCTACTACGTCAAAACAAGCGAACAAACGGATAATTTGGCGGAACTGCTTGGCGTGAAGCCCTATGCCGTGCAACGCACGAAGGAAATTGCCGATAAGTACAAACCAATGCAGTTAAAACGCATTTTGAACTGTTTTGAGGATGCCGATTGCAAACTGAAAGCATTTGTCGACGAAACGGAAGTGATGACGACGCTTATTTTGCAACTTGTTTCGGCGTGAACGAAACGTTTTCGGAGATTTTTCGCTGATGTTAACTAAACTTAGAAATAACTACAAACTATCCAACATTTTGGTGCGAATTGCATTCGTGCTAGCTTTCGTTTTTGCAAATTGGCAAACGGGGCTTGCCGCCGTCATGCTGACGGAATCCTACGTGCAAACAACGTTCACCGGCGCTGTCAAGCTGATTGTGGCACTTTTGAGCGTTGCTTTCAGCGGTACAATTTGGATGTTTTTGTTGCCTCCCATCACAAACGTGGTACTAAATTTTGCAAAAATACATTCCGTGCCGCGCAACGAGTACTGCGTGTTGGTTCACGCCTTTTTTGCGTTGGGATATTTCATTTGTGGCGTGCTGAACTTGGTAAACGTGTTCACGCCGTTGTTTGCAGTGTGGGGCAGAATTTTGTTTCCATTCGTTTCGTCGCTCGTTGCGGTAGTGCTGTTCTACAAAGTGACGTCAAAACTGTATTTTAATTCGGCAACCACCGTCTACTACTTCAAAGTTTGTGCCATTGCCTACTTGGCGATAGTGTTCGTTTTGGAGGTGTTGGCATGAAAAAACTAGTAATTGTTTGCTTGACTGCATTGCTGATACTTGCATTTTGGGGGTGCGGAGCGGTTGCTTTTGCTCAAAATGAAACGGTCGACTATCAAAACACGGAAGTTTACAGTTTCGTGGAAGAATTTTTGGTGGCTTGTCCGTCCCGATACGGTGCACAGGAAGAACTTGTTGCCGCCCAATACTTGCAGTCGAAATTCAACGAAGTTTTGCCGTCCGATTCGACGGAAATCGTCCACTTCGGCAGTAGCGACGACACAAGCGGCTGCAACGTGATTGCACAGGTGTGTTCGAGTAGTGTCACAGCAAAAACCGTTGTCATCGGTGCTCACTATGATGCTACGGGCGTGGGCGCAAACGACAACGCTTGCGGAGTTGCCGCACTGTATTTTGCAATGAAAACCGTTGCCGGCCAAAGTTTGCCGTTCAACGTCACTTTCGTGGCATATGGCGGCGAGGAACGAGGCCTTTTGGGTTCTCAAAGTTTCGTTGATTCTTTAACCGCAGTGGAAAGGCAAAACATTTTGGTTGCATTCGACATCGACGTGATAGTAAACGGCGACAACTTGTACGTTTTTTGCGAAAACAAACACACTTCGTTGGCTAATCTTATTTTGCAAAGTGCAGAAGGCACAAATTTGAAGGAAAAACCCTATGCAAAGGGAATTTACACTGCATTCGACGTGTACGGTTACGGCTACTACGAAGCCGTTCAAGGTTCGGACAGTTCTTCGTTCCGCTTGCAAGGCATCCCCACGGCGCTGTTCTTTTCCGGCAATTATCCCGTGTGGGACTACGTGGAAAGCACCGATCAAAGCAAAAACAACATGAACACGAATGCCGACACGTTGGAAAACTTAAACGCCAACAACGGCAGTGCGATTGTAGAGCGTATAACGGCCGTTTCTTCCGCAATTTGCAACACTTTGATGAACGAAAACTTTCTTGCCACGGCGGAAAACGCTCGCAACGAACTTGTCAACAACGACGTGTGGTTCAACACTTTGTGGCCCAAGATAATTGTGTGCGGTTGCGTTGCGATACTTGCCGTTTTTGCATGGCTGTATCACCGCAAGTTGGAAAAGTTTTCTCTTATGAACCCAACCGAAGTGAAAAACACCAAGGTGTTCGGCACACCCGATGCCGAAGAAATTTTCTCTTTCGAAGACAAAACGAACGATCAAATAGACGATATTTTTCAATTAAAGAAGTGACGGTATGACTAACAAAAAAACTTTATCCAAGGGTGCGTTTGCCGCAGTTTATGCAAGCGTCGTGGCAATTTGCATCATTTTGGATCAACTCACAAAATCTTTCATATTCGACCAACTGTTGCAAGGCAACGAAGGCAAGGCAATCAACGTTTGGGGCAGTTTCTTGCGTTTTGTTGCCGTTTATAACGAAGGTGCCGCTTTCGGACTTGGACAAAGTGACGGCGCAAATATCGTCTTTTTTGTAATCACCGTTATCGGCACGCCTTTGTTCGTGTGGCTTTTGTGCCGCAGCAGAACAAGAAGCGTTTGCGGACAACTGGGTTTTGCGTTTATTATCGGCGGAACGCTAGGCAATGCCATTGACAGAGCTTTCGTGCACACGACGGCAGGCAGTTTTTTCAGCGGAAAAGTGCGTGATTTCATTTCCTTTTCCATCTTTCCGCCGGTGTTCAACGTGGCCGATAGTTTTTTGGTGATTGGCGTGGTCATGGCAATTTTGGCCATTGTATTTTTCGATTACGACGGACTTGTTCCCGTAATAAATCAAGAAAAAAAGGAAACGGAGCGCACCGATGCGGAAAATTGAACTGACAGCAGAAAACGGTTTTCGCAGATTGGATGTGTTTTTATCGGAAAACAGCGGCTTAACGCGCAGTCACGTGCAAAAGCTGCTGGAACAAAATTGCGTCACCGTCGACGGCAAAATTGCAACAAAAGCGTCCGCTGCGGTAAAAGAGGGCAGCGAAGTGTCGTTAAAACTGCCCGACGAAGTGCCTTTGGATGTGGTTGCACAAGATATTCCGCTGGATATTGTCTACCAAGACGAAGATCTTGCCGTCATCAACAAACCGCAAGGCATGACGGTGCATCCCGCCAACAACGTCTACACGGATACCCTTGTCAACGCTTTGCTTTTTTACATTCACGATTTGTCCGGTATCAACGGCGTGTTGCGTCCTGGAATAGTGCACAGATTGGATAAAGACACAAGCGGTTTGCTTGTTATTGCAAAAAACGACGAAGCTCATGTGGAATTGCAACGGCAAATTCAGTGCAAGCAGTGCAAAAGAATCTATGTTGCGCTGTTAGACGGCGTTATCAAGCAAGACAGCGGTTTTGTGGATCAGCCGATAGGTCGCAGCAAGTCGGATAGAAAAAAGATGGATATCGTTGCCGACGGTCGCAGCGCTCAAACGCTGTTCACGGTGCTCAAACGTTACAAAAACTACACGCTTTGCCGTTTCGAATTGAAAACGGGGCGCACGCATCAAATACGTGTGCACGCCAAGTTTTTGGGGCACCCGGTAGTCGGGGATAAAACTTATGGCAGCAAAAATTGCCGTTGGAATTTGGACGGACAACTTTTGCATGCGGAAACGCTGTCTTTCACTCACCCAAGAACAAAACAGGAAATGACGTTTTCGGCCCCTTTGCCGCAATATTTTGTAAAGGTGCTGGACGTTTTGGATAAAACCGAAGGGAGATAACATGAAAAATCTACTTTCATTAACTGCACTCAACAGGCAGGAAATAACTCAAATTTTGGACGTTGCAACGCAAATGCGCCGAGTTGTGATGACTTCCTACAAAAAAGGGCCGCAACTTATCGGTAGCATGGTTGCTGGGGTTTGGCAAAAACCGTGTTTGGCAAGCACGGCCTTCGTGTTGGCAACGAACTATCTTTCCGGTTCGCATTGTCCTGTTTTCGGTGCCGACGACACTTTGGGACAATGTCGCGCGTTGGATAACATGGGGGTCAACACCGTTGTGGTTGCACACGAAAACGACAACTTGGTCAAGAACTTTGCCAACGTTGCCCGTTGCAACGTTATCAACGGCGGTTCGGGACAGTACGATCCAATCGGTGTATTGGCGGATTTGATGACGCTTTCCACAAAATTGGACGGTTTGCAAAATCTTTCCGTTTTGGTGGTGGGCAACCGTGACAGCAACAAGGTGACGGAGCTCAAACACTGTTTGCAACTGTTCGGTTCCGGGTTGGTGTGGTACTTGCCTCCCGACGACTTCGTAACGGCACGCAAAGGTATCATTTTGGATAAACCCGAAGCGGCGTTTGCAGGTGCCGACGCAGTAGTAGATATCGGGCTCACTGCGTTTTCCGATCCGGAAAAGTACTACGGCACACAGGGCGGAATTTCGGAAAAATTGATGGATAAAGCAAGAATCGAAGCACCGCTGTTGGGAACGAGGACGGTGGTGGATAACGTCGGTATAAAGGACTACTTGTACAACGCCGTCAACACCCGTGAAAGTTGCTACGTTGCAGTGGCAATGGCAGTGCTGTATTTGATGACGAAAAACTAACACAAAAACACAAAAGTATGAAAAGAGTTATTGGTTTCGACCCCGGTCTTGCAATTGTGGGCTACGGAGTTTTGGATTACGACGACTTCAAAAACAAGACGGTGGTGGATTACGGCGTTATCACAACGCCTAAAGAAGAAAGTTTTCCCGTGCGCCTTGCACTTATCTACAAGGGCGTGCAGGAGCTTATCGAAAAATATTCTCCCGACGAAATTGCTGCGGAAGAACTGTTTTTCAACACTAACATAACCACAGGTATCAACGTGGCGCATGCACGCGGCGTGCTGTTGCTTGCGGCAATTCACCATTGCGGCCGTTTGTACGAGTACACTCCGTTACAAATCAAGCAAGCAATGACGGGTTACGGCCGAGCGGACAAAAAGCAAATACAGCAAATGGTAAAAGTGTATTTGAATTTATCAAAGGTGCCCCGTCCCGACGACGCCGCCGACGCGTTGGCGGTAGCTCTCACTCACATTCAAACGGGCGGCATGACGGATAAATTCTTTATCAAGTAGAGGGAAAAATTATGTTTAACTATGTTTTTGGCGAAGTTGTCGATTGCAAAGATAGTTGCGTTGTGTTGGATGTTGGCGGTATCGGCTACGAATTGGCCGTTTCTTCTTTCACTCTTGCCGATTGTATTGTTGGCCAAAAAGCAAAGCTTTTTGCCTACTTGCAAGTGAAAGAGGACGGAATTCAACTGTTCGGTTTTTCCACGGAAGAGGAAAAAAGTATGTTTTTGCGCCTTATTTCCGTTTCCGGTGTCGGGTGCAAGATGGCACAAGCGGTGTTGTCCGGCATGGATAGCAATTCGCTTGCCGTTGCTATTTTCAACGGCGATACAAAACAACTGACAAAAATCAAAGGCTTGGGCAAAAAAACTGCCGAGCGTTTGGTGTTGGAACTTAAAGAAAAAGTGTTTGTGGATGCCTCCGCAATGACGGCACAAACAACCGTTGCAACAAAATTCACCAAGGAAGCGCAAGATGCGATTGCAATTTTGTGTTCTTTGGGCAAAAGTCAGGCCGATGCCGAAAAACTTATCGAAGCGGCAATGCAACTGGGCGCAAACACGGCAACGGAACTTGTCAACATGGCGTTCAGAATCAACTGACGGCACGGGCAAAAAACATATAATTCAAATTAAATTTATTGGAAAGTCAACATGGAACAACAACAATTTTTCACAAGTACGCTAACGGATAAGGAACGGGATACGGAAAACATTCTGCGCCCGAAATCTTTTCCGGACTACGTCGGCCAAGACAAAGTAAAGGAAAATTTGTCCGTCTACATCAAGGCGGCACTTTCGCGCGGAGAAAGTTTGGATCACGTGCTGTTGTACGGTCCTCCCGGGCTAGGCAAAACCACTTTGGCGCACATCATCGCTAACGAAATGGGTGTTCCCATCACCGTCACAAGCGGCTCGGCCATTCCGGGCAAGTTCGATTTGTCGGCGATTTTGTCTAAACTTAAACCCAACGAAGTGCTGTTCATCGACGAAATTCACCGCCTAAACAGCAGCTTGGAAGAAATTTTGTACCCTGCCATGGAAGATTATCGGTTGGATTTTGTCGTTGGCAAGGGACCAAGTGCCACAAGCGTAAACATCAAGTTGGAAAAATTCACTTTGGTTGGGGCAACAACAAAGGCGGGCAATCTTGCCGCACCGCTCAGAGACCGTTTCGGTATGCAAATGCGGCTTGTACTGTACACGCCCGAACAACTCAAACAAATAGTTTTGAAGTCGGCGGCCAAGCTGGGCACGGAGATTTCCGACGAGGCGGCCTACGAAATTGCAAGAAGAAGTCGTGGTACTCCGCGTATTGCCAACAGATTGTTGCGCCGTGTTCGCGATTTTGCCGAAGTTTTGGGCAATGGCAAGGTGGAAACGGACGTGTGTTTGCACGCAATGCAAGTTATGGAAGTGGACGAATTGGGGTTGGATGCGGTGGATAAAAACGTGCTCACCACAATAATAGATAAATTCAGCGGCGGTCCCGTCGGGTTGGAAACTTTGGCTTCGGCTACAGGCGAAGACCGTGCTACAATCGAAGACGTATACGAGCCCTATCTCATTCAGTTGGGATTTATTGCTCGCACGCCGCGCGGAAGGGTTTGTATGCCCTTGGCCTACAAGCATTTGGGCAAAAAACTTTCCAAAGAACGCATGGAAATGCTTTCCATTTATGCAGAGGACGAACAAGATGAAGACCAGTGATTTCTACTACGATTTGCCCGAAGAACTTATTGCGCAAACCCCCGTGGAACCGAGAGACAGTGCAAGGTTGTTGGTGTACAATCGCAGCGATAAAACAATCGAACACAAAAAGTTTTTTCAAATAACCGATTATCTCAAAAAGGGTGACGTTTTGGTTGTTAACAACACCAAAGTGTTGCCGGCACGAATCTACGGTCACAAGGAAGGTACGGGCGGTAAAATTGAATTTTTGTTGCTCAAACGCTTGGATTTGACCCATTGGGAAGTGATTTTGAAACCGGGTCGCATCGCAAAGCCGGGTGCGGTTTTTGTGTTTTCGGAAAAACTCAAAGCCCGTGTGGAGAGCATCGGCGAGGACGGAAGCCGCATTGTGGAATTCATTTTCGACGGCGTTTTCGAAGATGTTTTGGCGCAAGTTGGCGAAATGCCGTTGCCACCGTATATCCACGAAAAATTGCAAGATAAAACTCGCTACAACACCGTGTATTCCAAGGTGGACGGTTCCGCAGCCGCACCCACGGCAGGGCTTCATTTCACAAAAGAATTGCTGGAAAAAGTCAAGGCAATGGGCATCGAAGTGGTGGAAGTACTGTTACACGTGGGTTTGGGAACTTTTCGCCCCGTAAAGGCGGATGACGTCACCCAACATCACATGCACTCTGAGTACTATTCCGTATCCAAAGAGGCTGCCGACCGCATCAATCTTGCCAAGGCGGAAGGGCGCAGGGTTATTTGCGTTGGGACGACAAGCGTTCGCACGTTAGAAAGTGCAGCGGATAGTAACGGTTTGCTTTCGGAATGCAGTGGCAACACGGAAATTTTCATCTATCCGCCGTATAAATTCAAAGTGGTGGACGGGCTTATCACCAACTTTCATTTGCCGGAAAGCACCCTTATAATGCTTGTTTCGGCACTGTGCAGCAGGGAAGAAATTTTGCACGTCTACGACGTTGCCGTCAAGGAAAA
>CAZADD010000028.1:0-4204 GCA_964483825.1 uncultured Oscillospiraceae bacterium | reverse complement strand
AGTTACGAACTTATTCACGTAGACAAGCACACCGGAGCCCGTGCCGGTGTTTTTCACACGCCTCACGGCGATATCGAAACGCCCATTTTCATGCCGGTGGGAACGGCAGCGACGGTAAAATCGCTGTTGCCTTCCACATTGAAGGAACTGGGCACGCAAATTTTGCTTTCAAATACCTATCATTTGTACTTGCGTCCGGGCAGCGAATTGGTTCGCCAAGCCGGCGGCTTGCACAAGTTTATGAATTGGGATAGGCCCATTTTGACGGATAGTGGCGGTTTCCAAGTATTTTCTTTGGGCGATTTGCGCAAAATCACCGACGAAGGCGTAACGTTTTCGTCGCACTTGGACGGCAGCAAGCACGTTTTCACCCCCGAAAGCGTCATGAAAACGGAACACGACTTGGGTGCCGATATAATCATGGCATTCGACGAATGTTCCACCTACGGTTGCGACAAAACTTATGCACAAAGCGCAATGAACCGCACGCACAAGTGGTTGGATCGTTGTGCCAAGGCACACACAAACGGCAGTCAAATGCTGTTCCCCATCATTCAGGGCAACATGTTCGAAGATTTGCGCATTGAATCGGCAAAATTCGTGCGTGATTATGCCGAATGCGGCATAGCGGTTGGCGGATTGTCTGTTGGCGAGCCTGCCGACGTTATGTACAAAATGATGGATGCCATTCGCCCCTATTTGCCGGAAAACATGCCTCACTATTTGATGGGCGTGGGCACTCCGGACTACTTGTTGGAAGGTATCGAGCGTGGTATTGACATGTGCGACTGCGTTTTGCCCACTCGCATTGCACGCAACGGCACGGCAATGACGTCACACGGTAAAGTGGTGGTACGCAACGGTTGCTACAAGCAAGATTTTTCGCCACTGGACGATAACTGTGATTGCTACTGTTGTCAAAACTTCACAAAAGCCTACTTGCGCCATTTGGTCAACTGCAAGGAAATTTTGGGCGCTGAACTTTTGTCTATTCACAATGTTCGTTTCTTGCTTAACCTTGTCAAGAATGCGCGTGAGGCCATTTTGAGCGACAGTTTTGCCGACTTCAAGCGCGAATTCTACAAAGAATACTACAAAAAGCAAATATAACCAAAACTTTGTCCTTAAGCTGTCGTTTGATACTTGTTTTTGTAAAATAAGCGCTGCGTATAATTCGTCGTGGGCAATACGCAAGGCTAAAGGCAGGTTTTGGCGGTAATTCCGGAGGCACAAAACGCTGTTGCTGTAAGCGTTGTCCGATACGCAACGTGCACGCTACGAACAATTTTTTTGGCAAAAGTGCAAGGCACAAATTGCTTTTCGGTTTCTACCAAAACGTCGATGGTGCAGAACGCTTTTCACAGCAGTTTTGCTACCTTAAATGTAGTTGAAAGTAGTTTTTGGCTTTTTGTTGTTGCATTTTTGGCAATAATACTGTATAATAAACAAAAATCTAGTGTTGCTAGGTTATTTGGCGTTGCACACGCAATGCCTACAAACATAAAGGAGAATATTAATCATGCTCAACATTTTGAACTTTTTCGAAGATGCTGCAGCCGGCACCGAGAACCCCACCAACAACGGTAGCGGTTGGATACTGATAATTGTTTTGGTCGTTTTCATGGTTGCGCTCATTGTTTTCAACGCTATTTCTTCCAAAAAACGCAAGAAAGAAAGCGAAGAAATGATGTCAAAACTCAACGTTGGTAGCGTAGTTACAACAATCGGCGGGATAGTCGGTGAAGTTGTGCAACTTGATGACGAACACATTTGGATCGAATCCGGCACTTCCGAAAATCGCACGACGTTGCAATTTTTGCGTCAAGCAATTCACAGCGTAAAAGCCGCTCCCGGAACGGCAGAAGCTATCGCTGAAGAAAAGGCGGAAAAGAAAGAAGCCAACGAAGAAGACGAAATCAAGTAGTTTGTGCATAAAACACAAAACCTCCGAGTAGTATGGTAGTGTACTCGGAGGTTTTTTCTATGCGCGGAACTTTTCTTCAAGCAACCAAAGCAGGGCTGTTTTCATTGGTGTTTGCATGTATCGGCGTGTTGGTTCTGGCGTTGTTTGCGCAACTTTTCACGCTGGACGGCACGGCGTTGCCCATTATCAATATGGTTGTAAAAATAATTGCGGTGGTGCTGGGTACGGCAATTTTTGTGCGTGACGAAAAATTCCTGCCCAAAAGTTTGTTTGCGGCATTGGTGTTTTGGGTTGTGTCGCAAATTCTTTTTTGTATTTTGGGCGGCTCGTTCGAATGGGGACAGTTCTTTTTGGACCTTGCCATTGCCGTTGCTGCATCACTGATTGTTGCTATTGTAAAAAGCAAAAAAGCGTGACCGTTTGAACAAAATCGCAAGCGGTGCGCACGGTTTGTTGTCCGCCAAAACTTCTTGGCGAGGATTGTTGCTTTCGGCTGGTTTTCCGTCATAGCGGTGCAAATTTCGTTATTCACGAAGTATTGGGCTAAATTTACCAAAACTGAACTTCAATAATTCAATATTCAACGGCGACGCTTCCAAGCGCCGCTGTTTTTTGCGTAAACACAGCCATTTTGCCGCTGCTTAGATGTTTGCATAGTTGCATAATTACAAAAAGACATTTCAAAACCCAAAAAAATGCAAATTTTCCAACAAATTTTCCCCCACCTCTTGACAGACGGGGGGGGGGCAAGGCGTATAATTAAGGTGGACTTTTGTGTGCAAAAATCTAATGAAAAAACGGGTTTTAAGGAGGCAAAAAGATGACAAAACAAACACGCAAATTGTTGCTTGTTGCAATGTTGGCAATACTAGTTGTATCATTGCTGGCACTTGCTGCATGCGACTTTACTTTCGGTAATGGCGGCAACGACGGTTGGGGTAAAGTGTTCACTGTACAAACTGCCTATGCCGAGGCACAAGAACTTGGCTACACCGGAACATTGGAAGACTTCATCGCTTCCATCACCGGTAAAGACGGAACAAACGGTGTCGACGGCGTAGGTATAAAATCCGTTGACGTAAACATCCAAGGCAACCTTGTTGTAACATTAACGAATAACATTGTCGTTGACTGTGGCAGCGTCAAGGGCGAAAAGGGCGATAAAGGTGACAATGGTGCCGACGGCGTCACACCTCAACTTAAAGTTGGCGAAGATAATTTCTGGTACGTATCCTACGATAACGGTGTCACTTGGAAGTCTCTTGGCGTTAAAGCCACCGGTGCCGATGGTGCCGACGGTGCTCAAGGCGAAAAGGGAGATAAAGGCGATACCGGAGCCACTGGTGAAAAAGGTGAAACCGGCGCTCAAGGTGAAAAAGGTGATGTCGGAGAAAAAGGCGACAAAGGAGAAACCGGTGAGCAAGGTCCTCAAGGTGAAACCGGCGAACAGGGACCCAAAGGGGATAAAGGCGATACCGGAGCCCAAGGCGTAAGTATTGTGAACACTGCGTTCGATTCAAACGGCAACACAGTCATCACCTACAGCGACGGCACAACGCAAACTCTTTCGCACACTTGGCAAGAATTCGAAGTGATTCAAAAAGCTGATTGCACAAAGACCGGCAGCGCAATTTACTATTGTGCCGATTGTGGACTCATGCGTTTGGTTACTTTCGAAAAATCAAATCACAACTATGTCGAAACGGTAGTGGATCCCACCTGTGTCGAGCAAGGTTACACGCTTCACACTTGCAGCGTTTGTGGCGATAACTACAAGGATAACTTTGTCAACTCAAAGGGCCAACACAACTATGCTAACGACTACATCTGCGTGGATTGCGGTGCTATCAGCCCCGATGCTCCCAAAGATAAAACATATAGGCTTGCAACAAGCAGTTTGCCAACCAACTGGAACAGTCACACGTATCAAGGAAGCAGTGCATCGTTGGTTTTGAACTATGCCACCGATACTCTCTACTCTTTCGACTACAACCAGGATAAAACCGGTTTTGCAATTCTGCCTGCAATGGCAAAATCTTTGCCGGTGGACGTTTCCTCTGTCTACGCCGAGCAATTTGGATATTCTGCAAGCGAAGTTGGCAAGGCGTATCGCATCACACTTAAAAACAATTTGAAATTCGATAACGGCGATGCTATCACGGCTCACACATTTGTGGAATCCATGAAGTTGTTGTTGAACCCTGCAGCGGCCAATGTTCGTGCCGAAACAGTGTTTGGCAAGGATGTAAAACTCAAAATATTCGGTGCAGAAAACTATTT
>CAZADD010000027.1:0-16509 GCA_964483825.1 uncultured Oscillospiraceae bacterium | reverse complement strand
TTTGCACGTCCGTCAATCTGTTGCCTTTGGGGTGTTTTTGTCCCAAAAGATAGGGGATGAGCGGATGCATGCCTGCCGTCGTGAACAACACGGACGGATCGTTTTCGGGAATCAAGCTTGCGGATTGAATTACTTCGTGTCCTCTTTCACTGAAAAAGTTCAAAAATTTGTTACGTAGATATTGAGAAGTGATTTTCATAATTCCTCGGTGGGCTAAGCCCAATTAGTGTTTTAATTTGAATTTACAATAGTAAAGACACAAAGCAGCGCTTCGCGTCTTTACTTGTTGTTATTATTTGAATTTCAGTTAAGCAACGTCTTCCTTGGCCTTTTTGCTTCTGTTGCCCAACGAAATAAAGAAGAACAACCAGAAGTAGACGGGAAGAAGAATCGCAACATAGCCGATTTCGCATCCCGAAACGGTGAACACATTTGCAACTTTCGCAAAGAAACTGTTTTCTGCCACGGAAACGAATCTGAACAAGAATGCCAAGCCTACCCACAGCGTTGCAACAATTGCCATGATAAGATAGAACAAGTTCTTTCTTTTGTTTTTAGTGTTAGCGCAAATACGAACAATGTAGGTGATAAGTTGAACAACTGCCGTGATTGCCGTGATTACCAACAAAATTGTGAGAATCAATCCGCCAATACCATTTGCCTTAGTAAATACATCCAATGCGGTGGAAACGTTTGAAACCAATTCACCAACAAGCACATAGACAAACTCAAACCCATATATTTCAGTGTTCTCAACGCCACCAACATGAACCAGACCGCCATCCAAATTGCTCAAAAATTCCGGACGCAGTTGAATTATTTTTTCAGCCGCACCATAGCTTACTACAAACGGAGCAAAAATAAGATAAGCAAACAGCAACAGCAAAACCAGCGACACTATTGCAACGGCTCTGCCGCCCTTGCGTTTGGTGGAACTCGTATCAACTGCTACACTTGCAGCGGATTCCGGCACGGCGTACTTGACATTGCCGAAACTGTAACCGCAACTGCACGAACTTTCGTTTGCATCCACTTCCTTGTGGCAACGGGGGCAAATTTTGGTTTGTGCGCCTATACGAAGAGGTGCTCCGCACGCTCCGCAAAAACTAGCCATTGGGGAATTTGTTTTGTGGCACTTGTGGCAGACAATGACTTCTTGCGGAACAGCCAACTGTTGTCCGCAACTGGAACAATATCTTGCGTTCAGTGCGTTTGCCTTGCCGCAGCGAGGACACACGTTAAAACTATTGGAACTGGACATCTATTTTTTCCTCCCTTTCTTTTCTTTCGGTGCCTCCTTGGTTGCACCGCAGGACGTGCAAAACGTATCGGTCACGTCGTTTACTGTTTCACATTTGGGGCAAACCCACTTTTCGTGGCTACTGGGGCTGGTGCCGTCGAACGACCACTGACATTTGGTACAAAACGTGTTGCCCACGGGATTTTCCGCACCGCAATTTGGGCAGTACTTTTTTACTTCCTCCGCATCCAGTTTGAACCCGCAATTCACACAAAACGTTTCGTCCATGGGATTGAGCGTTCCGCAATTGGTGCAAATTTTCTTTTTGCCGCGTTCGTCTTCGACGTAGGCTTGCGTTATCATGGTGTCGCCCACCGCTTTAACTTCGTGCACCACTTGCATTTCTTGCGTATCGGAATTTGCCAAAGTGCAAAAACAGTAGGAACAAAATTGTGCTTCCAAGCCGTTCGGTCGGCCGCAATGAGGGCAAATTTTTCGCCTCACCACACGGTGATCGTGTAACTTTGCAACGGGCGAACCGCACTTTTGACAATAGATTGCATGAATTGGAACCAACGCACCGCAACCGGGGCAACGAGCCGTTTCGGCTGGAACGGAAACGGAAATTCCGCCGTAGACTTCGTTCATTTGTTGACGCAAATCCACGGGAATTGGTTCGTAACCTTCCGGAACGCCGCTTGTAACGACAGGAGCTTGCGGCGCTTGGGGCGCAACGGCATTTTCCGACACGACAGTTGCCAAAACGTTTCCGCAATTTATGCAAAAATCGAAAGACTTGTCGTTGACGGCTCCACAATGCGGGCAAAGTTTTTCTTCCTGAAACACAAACGCCGTTTCGCCGCAATTGCAACAAAACTCACAATCGTTTGGGTTTATTTCTCCGCAGTTCTTACAAACTTTCATTTTTTACCGCCTTTTAAGCAAAAAACTATACTACAAAATAATATACCTTTACAGGCTGTTTGTCAACCTACTTTTTTGCAGCGTTGAAACTGTCTTTCAAGCCGACAATTTCGTTGAATACCAATTTTTCGACAGTGGAATCTCTATCCAAAACGTAGTAGCCCACGCGCATGAATTGGAACTTATCTTCCACCTTGGCCGAAAGCAAACTCTTTTCCGCCTTGGCCGAAACAACTTTCAAACTGTTTTCGTTGAAACGCAAGTTGAAATCCGTCACACCGTCCACAACGTCGTTAAGCAAACTTTGCAATTTGCGCACTTCCACGTCCAAACAGTCGTTGGCATCCACCCATTGAATAACGCCTTTCACCTTTACACCACTTTCGTCGTGACCGGATTTGGAATTGGGCACAACTGAACAGTGCAATTCTTTTACTTCGCCGTTTTCGTCCAAAACAACGTCGTCGCAATGGATAATGTAGGCACCTTTCAAACGAACGTATCCGTCCGGTTTCAAACGGTAGTACTTGGGCGGCGGAACAAGTGCAAAGTCGCTTCTGTCGATATAAATTTCTTTTCCAAACGGCACGTCACGGTAGGTAACAATTTCGGCGTTGGGGTTGTCTTCCACTTGCAAAATTTCGCTACCGTCGTAGTTGGTGAGAACAACTTTTAACGGATCGAACACCACCATAACACGGTTGGCGTTGGCGTTGAGGTTTTCTCTAACGCAAGATTGCAAATAGCCTTCTTCCACTTCGCTGTTAGCCTTGGAAACACCGATTCTTTCACAAAAATCTTTCAAAGCTTCTGCCGGGTAGCCTCTTCTGCGCAAACCGCACAGCGTGGGCATGCGTGGATCGTCCCAACCGCTGACTTTGCCTTCGTCCACCAACTTTTTCAAAAAGCGTTTGGACATGATCGTGTTTGTAACGTTCAAACGGGCAAACTCGATTTGTTGCGGACGGGGTTCGGGAAATTCACATTCACGAACAACCCAATCGTACAACGGACGGTGATCTTCGAACTCCAAAGTGCAAATAGAGTGCGTTATTCCCTCGTAGGCATCCTCGATGGGGTGCGCAAAGTCGTACATGGGATAGATGCACCATTTGTCCCCGGTGTTGTGGTGAGTTGCATGCAACACACGGTAGATGATTGGGTCGCGCATGTTGATATTGGGCGATGCCATATCGATTTTGGCACGCAAAACTTTTGTGCCGTCCTCGAATTTTCCGTCACGCATGTCGTAGAACAATTGCAAGTTTTCTTCCACGGAACGGTTTCGGTACGGACTTTCCGTGCCTGCTTCCGTCAACGTTCCACGGCGTTCGCGAATTTCTTCTGCAGTTTCGTCACTGACGTAGGCCAAGCCTTTTTTGATAAGTTTGACGGCACATTCGAACATAACGTCGAAGTAGTCGCTGGCAAACAACAATTTGTCCCACTTGAAGCCCAACCATTCAATGTCGCGCTTGATGCTCTCCACGTACTCTTCCCCTTCCTTGGCGGGGTTGGTGTCGTCGAAACGCAAATTGCATTTGCCGTTGTATTTTTCCGCAAAGCCGAAATTTATGCACAAACTTTTGGCGTGTCCCACGTGCAAATAGCCGTTGGGTTCGGGCGGAAAACGGGTGTAGATTTCCTTTACCTTGCCACTGGCAAGATCGTTATCGATGATTTCTTCGATGAAATTTTTTGATTCACTCATAATTTATCCTCAATGGGTTTTTCAACCACAACTTTATTTACTTTACTGTTGTTCTTCTTCCACGTATTCCGGAACGGCATCGCCATCGGCATCGAATTCTTCGCCTTCCATAGGTGCTATCAAGTTTTCTTCTTCCGCAGTGCCAAAATCCATCACTTCGTTTTCGCTACCTGCCGCAGATTCTTGCACTTCCGCACCGGTCAAGCTGATACGGTTGCGAACGAGATACTCGTCGTCGGCAAAACGCACGATTTTGCCAATCCAGTGAAGGGGAATGGTTGCCGTTTCACCGTTACGGTGCTTGGCCACTATCAAACTGTAATTGACGGTGCCGCTTTGCGCATTTGCATCCTTGTGAATGAACAAAACTATGTCGGCGTCTTGCTCGATTGCGCCCGATTCTCTCAAGTCGGAAAGCACGGGCTCGCTGGAACCGGTTTTTTCGCCCTTGATATTGCGGATTTCCGCATCACGTTTCAACTGCGACAGTGCAATGACTGGAACGTCCAATTCCTTGGCCATAAGTTTCAACGCACGGGTGATGCTTGCCACCTGGTTTTGACGGCTTTCGTCACGCAAACCGGATGCATCGCTGTTCATAAGTTGAATATAGTCGATAACAACCAAATCCAAGCCGTGCATTGTTTTCAAACGACGGCATTGAGAAACAATTTCCGAAGGTTTGATACTTGCAAAGTCGTTGCCGTACAGTTGCATTTTTGAACAAATGATATCCTGTGCCGTGCGCAAACGCTCCAAGTCCGTTTCACTGTTGGGCAATTGACCGTTTTTGATGTACTCCAACGGAACGGAAGACATACTGGAAAGCATACGTTCCACCAACTGTTCGTTGGACATTTCCAAGCTGAACACGGCAACCGTTTTGCCGCTTTTTGCAACGTTTTCCACAATGTTCATGGAAAGTGCCGACTTACCAACACCGGGACGTGCTGCCAAAACGATAAGTTCACCGCCGTGCAAGCCGTTTGTCAGACGGTCGAACTTTGCAAAGCCCGTTTCGGTGCCACGGAACTGATCGGGGTTGCGGAAACGTTCGCTAATTTTGAAAAGCACGTTTGCCGTTTCGTCCGCCAAGTGCACCAAACCGCCGTTACTGCCACGCTGCGACAAATTGAATATCGCTTCTTCCGCTTGGCTGATTGCTTCTTCCGCACTGGCAGAACTATATGCAATTTTTGTGATGTCGCCGCAAATGTTGATAAGTTTGCGCATCACCGACGCACGCTTGACAATGGAAACGAATTCGTCGTAGTTTGCAGTGCCGGGCAAAACGGAATTCAAATGCAAAATGTAGTCGATATCGCCCACCTTGGCCAACGTTCCGTTACGGCGCAAAGCGTCCACCACCGTGGTGAAATTGACGTTGTTGACGGCAAGTTTGTTATCCACCTTGTGCGTGCCGCGGGAAATTTCCTTCATTGTGTCGAAAATGATTGCGTGGTTCGGTTGATAAAAATCATCCGCATCCAACTGTGCAAGAATTTCCAACTGCAAATCGGCGTTGCGCATTATGCAACACAAAACGTTTTGTTCCGCCTCGACGCTGTTTGGCATCGTGTTGTAGGGCACGGTGTTATTTTCGTTCTTCTTTGGCATTGTGCCACCCCTTTTTTGTTGACAAATGACGGTTTTTGAAGCTTTTTCCAAAAAACATTAGAACCGCCCTATTTTCCATATAGCATTATACTATTATTTTGCGGATAAATCAATCACCTTGCGTAAAAAGTGCAATCAAATTTTGAAAAATACTGCGACAAAAGGAAAAACACGGCAAACAGGGGCGAACAGACAAACAATAAAACAAAAATGTCGACCGTGAAAAGCCGATGCCGTTTGACGAGCCGAAAGTCTTTTGAAGTTCCCGTCGCCCCATTAAAACGGCAAAAGACTGACACGTCAAAAACGTTTCAAATTGAAAAATACAGAATCAAGGCAATTTGTACTGTTCATCCGTCGGTGCCGACCAGAAATCGGCACGCAACAAACAGTGATATGGAAAAATAGCACAAACAAACGCGTTAGTTGTCGGACTGCCGAGGAACGGTGCCCCTTGCGACAACCTTGTTAACCTTTTTGTATGTGTTTTTGCGAATTTTGATGCGTTTAACCAAAACGCTGCCGTCGAAGTAGTTCAAAAACGACTGCGATTGCACACCGTCGGAACCGTTAACTATCACTTTGAATTCATCGTCGAAAACCAAATCGGGGTACTTCTTTTCGTCAAAAATTTCCACCGTTTCGAACGGAGTGCGTTCGGCAACACTTTCCCTCACCACTTTGTAACGGTTGGGCTTGCCGTACACGGTGAAAGTTACCGTACTTTTTTCAGCATTGGTTTTTGCGGAAATATAAACAGGGGAATCGGTATCGTTGACGAAAGTCAAGTCGGCACCGCCATCGGATACCATTGCATCGAACCCTGCCTCCACGTAGGAAGAAATAAGAGAATGTTGGCACGCAGAGGGCACGAATTCCGAAAGCAACAGTGCGTTATAAAGCGTAGTGGAAACTTGACACACTCCGCCGCCCACACCGTCCACGTACACGCCGTCGGAAATCACTTTGGCAGTTTTGTAGCCGCGTTCCGCAGTGCGAGGCCCCACCGCTTGATTGAAGGAAAACTTTTCGCCGGCTTTCACCACGGTGCCGTCCAATGCCTTTGTGGCAAGTTGCAAATTACTTCGACGGGCAGCGCCGCTGGACGGATATCGTGTTGTGAACGTGCCCTTCAAAACGGTTGCGTTTTTCACTTCTTGCACGGAAATTGCCTTATCCACAACAACGGGCAGCGCAATAACGATTTTTTTGCCGCCGCTTTGCAACGCTTGCCAAAACAGTTTGTCCACTTCCACCGCAACGCCGTCCCAACCCGTTTCGTAGCGAAAACCGTTTTCGTCAAAACTGACGGTTGCATCCTTGCGCTGCCTTTCTACAAAACCAAAGTGTTCCACAACCTTTTGGAAATTTGGCAAAAGGTAGTTGAAAACGGCCAAGTTTGGCAAGCCGTCGGCAAGTAGCCGTTTTGCAAGAGCAATTTTGCCGTTTTTCCCTAAAAAGAAGCCACGTGCCTCGGAATTTTGGACAAAATCACCAATTTCGTCACGCAAATTATAAGAAAAACTGCTTGTTTCGTGGCGCACTTCGAACTGCACGTTCCAAGGCTCTACGCTTTGTGCCGCCGCCGTTTGACAAAGAAAAACGCTTGCAAAAATTGCAAGCGCAAATACAAATATCAATGTTTTTTTCATATTCCCAAGATAGTTCGTGTGTATCCGTTGGGCGAAAAACTTTGCGAACCGAGTGCGACACCGTGCGTGTAATCGTGGAAATCGCTGCCGCCCGTCACAATAAGTTTGTACTTTTTCGCCATCTTACAGTAGAACTTGCGCTCGGCATTATTGTGTGTGAAATACTGTGCTTCGATACCACCCAAACCGGCCAACACCAACGGGCGCAAAAACATTTCGAATTCCGAAAAAGGCATATGCAAATTTTTGGGATGCGCCAAAACAGGAATTCCGCCAAACTTCAACGCAAACTGGATGGCCTCCACCGGGGTTAGGCGGCGAGTTTGCACGTAGCAACTTTTTCCGTTGCCCAAGTACTTTTCGAACGCTTCGACGGCCGTTTGACAGTAGCCTTTTTTTACCATTTCGCGGGCAATTTCGCCACGCCCGATGGAACCGTCCGCCTTCAATGACATTATGTCGATATCAATGCCGTGTTCGTTAAATTTTTGTTGCATAAGGCGGTTGCGTTCGGTGCGAAAACTTGCAATGCGTTGCATTTCGGATACGAATTCCGAATCGTTCATATCCAAATTGTACACCAGCACGTGCACTTCTCTTCCTGCCGAAACGGTGGAAATTTCCACACCGCAAATGCACTTGAGGCCGCATTCCGCCGCACGTTTTTGCGCACGAACAACGCCGCCCACTGTGTCGTGGTCGGTGACGGCAATACACTCCAAGCCCTTTTCTTTTGCCATATCCACCAACTGTTCCGGCGAAAAAATGCCGTCGGATACGTTGGAATGTAGATGAAAATCACACTTCATAGAATAAATATATCAAAGGTTGGCCATTTTGTCAACAGTGAAAATTTGCACTTTCCTTGCAATGCCTTGCGCCCAAGACATTACGCCACGCACCCAAAAATTTCATTGCACTACGAACTTTTTTCAAAACGACGCCAAACCCCTCATGGCGAAACTTTTTGGCGCCGTTAAACTGCAAATGTCCAAAAGTTTTGGGTACGCACGGCAAAAATTCGTACACGCCGCACGGTTTTGACTAACGGCAACGGCAAGGTGACAAGTTGCGTATCGCACTTTTTGCCGTTGCATTAAAAGTGTTGTAACAGTTTGCTTGCATTGCGTTTTACGCACGCCGCTAGCGTTGACAAACGGGCAATAAATTTATATAATACAGTAAATTCAGTTGCAAACGCACGCTTGCTTCGAACAAAAACATTGAGACAAGTCGACGCGTTGCACTACAACAAAAATTAACGCAAAATAGCGTGCAATTTCAACGAGGTGAAAAATGTACCTAGGCGGTTTTATAAAATCCCTGTTTACGCCGCGAAAACTACCAAGTGCGCTGTACTTTTTGGCAAACCAAGCAATAGTTTTTGGAATATTCTACTACTTGGGTGTTGCTGCCGAAGCGCAAAATCCGTATATTTGCGGCGCATTGGGCATCGGAGCCAACCTTGTGGCCATGGTAGCCATGTTAAGTCCGTTTGGTGAGGCCGTTGTGCGCTACCGTGAAAAGGCTGTGACCGTTGATTTAGCACAGTTTCCCAAAACCTGCCGTTTGTTCGACGACGTTTGCGGTGACGCGCGGCGCGTTAACAAACGCTTACCGCAAGACATTCGACTTTACGTTATGCAAGGCAACGAAATTAACGCCGCCGCAACGGGGCACCACACCGTTATCGTAACACAAGCGCTGTTGCAGGCCGTGGAAAGCGGACGGGTTTCGCCACAACACTTCAAAGCGGTGATTGCGCACGAATTGGGGCACATTTCCCACAGCGATACCGCACTGTCACTTGGCATTGTGGTTTCCGACGGTTTGATTCAACTTGTTCTTTGTGCCTACCTTTTTGTGATACGCATGATTTTCCGTTTGTTGGCGTTGTTTTCACTGACGTTTGCAACGGTATTCTACGTTTTGTTCGGGCGCACGATAACGTTTTTGTTCGACTGTTGGACGAAATTCGGCATTATTTTGACCAACGCAACCTCACGAAAAGACGAGTTTGCCGCGGATAACTTCGCCGGGAAATGCGGATACGCCGCAGAACTGTGCGATTTTCTGTTTGCCATTGACGGACGACGAGATAGAGGCAACTTTCTTTCCGTATTGGCGGAAACTCACCCTGCCACTGTGGATAGAGTTGCAACATTAAGAAAAGATTTTTGTTTGTAGGCGCATACAAAAAGAATGACAATAAATACTGTTAACTGTATTTAGTAAATATTTGCGTAGCGGTAAAATTATTTCAAAACTGCCGTTTAGCCACGAAAACTTGCGTTTTTGCGCTTGGGATATTCCAATCGGCACCGCCCTGCCACTGTGGATAAAGTTGCAGTGTTACAAAAGGATTTTCACCTGTAAGCCGTATGCAAAGAAAAATTACAACAGATACTATTATTAAAAATACTAAGTAAATTGTTTGCCTAGCAGTAAAGCTTTGCAAAACCGCCGTTTTCCACTAAAATGTGTGTTGTACTTTCGGCACATGAAACGGCGGCGCATCTTGCAAGCGAGGCAAAGACTTCTTGAATTGAAAAATGGAGGAATTATGAAAAAAATTGCAGAAAAAGTTGTGCTTGTCGCACAAATTTGCATAACGCTGGTGTTCGTTTTGACAACCATTTTGTACATGACCGGCGTGCTTGCCTTCACCAACGCCAACGGACAAGCGACAAACAGCGTCACGCTTATTTTGATGATTGTACTTGCCGTTGTGTACGTTGCGCTTTCCGCATACATGCTGTACGTGAACTTTGCCGAACGCGAAAGCTTGAAAAGAATACTTTTGTTTGCCGATTGCGACAGCTCCACTCGCACCAACATAAAAGTGCTTAAAAACGTTGTGAAAGGCTGCGAAAACAAGGTTGACGGCATAAACGTTAGAAAAATGCGCGTTAGAACGGACGAAAAAGGCGGTTTAGTTGCCATTTTCAACGTTAAAGTGTCGGCAGATAACGTTGCGCAATCGATAAACGACCTCCGTTTGCTGCTTGTGGATAGCTTTCACGAAACGTTTGGATTGACGTTCAACACAATCAACTTTGAAATTGACAAATTGAACGGAAAATATCAGCCGAACAGCAAAACGAACGACAGCGACGAAACAAACGCCGAAACGCCGGAAGAAACAACGGAAAACGACGCACCGAACGAGGACGAACAAAACACCACTGCCAACAACCTTGTTGAGCCGCAAACCGAACAAACCGAACCCACCGCCGACACCGCCAAAACAGAAAACGAACAAACGAAAGAGACGGAAAAAGAAAAGGTGTAGGGGAATTGGTTAAATAGTGTTTTAACACGCCATTGTGCAAAATGATGTTTTTGAACATATATTGCGAAATCTACCATTAATCAAATAACTTCGCCGCATATTACTCTCTAAAACCACAGCATACGGTAGTACCAGAAAACAACCGCAGACGGATGCACCATTGAGAAAAGTTCAAACGATGTTTTGGCTTACAAATAATAGCAGTCCTGCGATCTAACGCACAGGACTGCTCAACAAACAACTATTCAAAGCGCTTAATTGCCAAAAAACTTCTTGCGCGCCAAAATTTAACGCAGAACATATTTTTAAGGTAATTTTGCTAACAATTACAAACTGGAATTCCTTGAAATACTTCCGGTCGGCTTACAAAAAAACTAATATAATCCGTTTCAATCAAAATATTGTTTTCTTTGTCGAACTGCTTTAAAATAATGGCATATTTTCCATATGCAAGACCATTTATAGATTCAAAAAACTCATCGGATTGAACCGTATATCGTTTTATAAAACACCAAGATTCAAGTTGTTTTTCGGAACTATGCTTACTGCCGGTACCGTTCTCCCTTGGAATATACAACCTAATTTCCGAATGATCGTATGCGTCGCAACAGGGCCGAAAATAAACATTGACTAAATCCGCTCCGGTAGCAACTTGCACATTTGCCGTGTTAAGCAAATTGTCTTTACGTTCTTGCTCCTTTTTAGTATAATACTGCTCTTTGTCTGCTTCAATATAGGTTAGTTTTAGGATATAATCATCGGCAATTTTGTCGACGAAGGAAAGCTTAATTGCATCCGCTCTATCATCAAAATCAATATCAATTCTATACTGTTTGTCCACACAAGGAATTTCTATCCATCGGTTGTCCTTAAGCACAAAAACCGCATTGAAAAATATATAATCACATTTTTTCAGATCAATGATTATTACATATTTTGTTTTGGTTATATCTTCATCTTGAGTTATATTGAACGAATCAGTATCTCTATCTAAAACACAATAATTCACAGCCCCTTTTTCATTTTCACGCCCAACCATGTAGCAATGAGTAGACATAAAATTGTCAATTTCGTCAAAAACATATTTCTGATACTTATCCATGTTCATTTCTCCTCAACCCAATTTAGTAATGTATTCAATGCAATATTTTAACTCTTCCTCAGACATCATTATGTCCGTTTTTTCAGAGTGAACGATAGAGTTTCGTTTCATTCTTAAATTATTAAGCAACTTTATTGTGCTATCGTCGCGTTTGAACTCCATATAGCCCCAGCCATCGTCTTCTTGCCAAGTTAACTGCTCTTCGCAATACTCTTTTAGCATTACGGAAAAATCACCTTCGTAATGATAATCACAACGCAATATTGCTTCCAAACGAACACACAATTTAATAATAACTATATCCGTATTGCCTTTTGCAAGTTCATTTTCAAAGTATTCTTTTGTCAATTCACCGACAAGTTTTTCCTTATCTATTTTCAACGACAGTTCGTTCACAATACGTTGTTTACACAAATGCAATTTTTCTAAAAAAGCATCAATATTTCTAATATCGCAACGATATCCGTACCTATTATTTTCAATCAAGAACATTTTTCTGCCGTTTTCCACCAAAAACAAGTGATGATCGTTTATACCTTTTACGTTTTTATGGCGAGAAAACAAATATTCCGAAATTTCATCTCTCCTATTATTTATAACCAACCTTGCCAACTTTGTATCTTCATTATCTACAGCCCATTGAAACAATTCCCGACTCTTGTTTTCCTTTAGAAAGTTGTGCAATAGTTCAATACGATGAATAGGATATTTTTCCAACGCATTCTTTACAGATTTAAAATCTTTAATTTCCAACAACTCATCAATACAAATGATTTGATTGTGAATAGTTGCTTGAATTTGTAATTCACTTTTAGAAATTGATTTATCCATTTTTAATTTTGCCATCCTTATTTCATCATTACTTGCAACATAACACTTGGATACATAGTTGTAAAACCTGTAATCATTTGCAAATTTGGATCTTAAAAATTCATCCAATCCACGATTAATATCATCAAGTTCATCAAACAACTCAAAATCACCTTTTTGTAATACATCTTTTATAGTGCTTTCAAGAATTCTCACAAATCCGTGACATCTTTTTCCGTTGCTATACGATACTAAAAAGTAATTTAAGCTCAAACCATTGTGTCCAATAATATTTTTAGCAAGTTCAAAACCGACGGTGTTATTGTTTTTAGCAATACTTATCAATCTGTGTAACAATACACCATTTCCATGTTTATATGCCTCGTCAATCATATATGGAAAAACTTGAGACCAACTGTCTTGTGAATCGTCCTTATGATACAATAGGTTATTTAAGGTATCTTCACTTATTCTTCTATCTGTCACTAACATTGTGAAAAAATCACGCGGAATAATGCAAAGAGCTTTTTGTTTATAATCTTTGAATTGTTCTTTGTCTTCTATCGAATACAATGATTTAATTTCACTTTCATTTTCAAAATCAAAACAAAACTGAGATGAAATTCTAAAACTGTTACCCCGTAATAACTGCAAGGAATTTGTCAAAACAGAAAAAGTAATTGCATCGAGTAAATCAAATCTATTTATAAATTGCGGATCAATTTCACAAAGTTTTTTAAAAACATTAAGACTTTGATATTGCAAGATATAATCAACAATGTTTTTATCATTTTCATCCTTGGGCAAGTCTTTTACTTCTTCTGCCAACTTTATATTATCGGTTTTTGCGCATAATTCTGCTTTTGAAATAGTTACAATTTCCTTCTCCGGAACCTTTCCAGTCATAAGAAAATCAATCGTGACATCGAATAACTTCGCCATAACCGGTAGTTGTGCTATTTCCGGACACCCAGCCCCACTTTCCCATTTGCTCACAGCCTTATCGCTCACCATCAATTTTTGAGCAAGTTCGACTTGCGTCCAACCTTTCGATTTGCGCAAGCTCGCTATAGTTTTACCAATACTATGCTCACTCATGCTTAAACCTCCTTTGTTTGTTGTACATACTATAATAAAATCACCATCAAAAGTAAACCTACTTATACTCTATACGAAAAGTAGAGTTACAAATCACGACGAAAAAAACTCTACGATAAGTAGAAATATGCGGTCGCGTCAAAAGCCAATAGCCCAAATATCAAACAATAATTGAGCGAAGATAATTTTGTAGACACTAAACTTTCAACGACAACACGCAAATTAGCATTACGAAACTACAGATAAACAAAAAAGTGTCGTTCATCAAGCGACAAACGACACTTGCAAAGTGCCTTGATCGCCAGCTGCGACACCAAATTAATAAACCATTCACGGAAAAGATTTATATAATGCGAAAAAGGTACACTTTACCTAAAGTATACTTTTCCGTGAGTTATTAAATTTGGGTCGCAATTGCATTATATCACTTTTGTTATTGACAAACAAGTACTTTTTGTAATTCTTGACACAGTTTAACGTGTTTTTTGACAAACACAACTAGTTATTATTCAAATTTGCCTCACTTTAATATTTGTTTTTGGAAGTTACAACATTATGCCCCATCCGTCAATAGGGGCGGGGATATTTTTGTTGCATTTTTAACGTTTTTTGCGACGTCGTGACTTGTTTGAGAAAATTTCCACTAAATGCATTCCACTTAAATGCAACTAGGGAAAAAAAAACGTTACGCAAAAGGCAAAATGCACCACTAAAAACAAAAATGGCATCAAAAAAACAACTGCTTGGTGAAACAGTTGCTTTTCGTGTAAAAATATTCGGTTGTTTTGGCATTACTTGCGTTTACTTTTGAAGTAGTCGGTGAGAATTTGAGAGCATTCTTCCGCAAGTAAGCCGCCTTCCAACATTATTTCGTGATTAAGCGTTTTGCCAATAGATTCGGCCAGCTGCACGCAGCCGCTTCCGCTTGCGTCGTAGGCACCGAAATACACGTTGGCAATTCGGGCATTGAAACACGCCCCCAAACACATCACGCACGGTTCCAACGTCACGTACAAATCGCAACCGTTAAGTCGCCAATCGCCCATTTTTTTGCACGCACGGGAAATTGCCACCAATTCGGCGTGTTCCGTTGCGTTTTTAGATTTGTTGCGAGTGTTGTGCGCACGGGAAATTACTTGGCCGTTTTTAACGACAACGCAACCGATGGGCACTTCGTCCGCCGACAACGACAGTTTTGCCTGTTTTAGCGCCGCTCGCATGAATTTTTCGTCTTTCATAACTTAACCTTAGCGTTTATTTCGCGCATCAAATCGGCATCCACCTTCAAAACTTTTCGGTCGTAGGTCAACAGTCCATTCACTTCGTCTTCCACGTCGGAAACTTGCGTGTAGATAGCTGCCGAAAGCCCTTGCGGAATTTTTGCAATAACGTCACGCTCGTACAATTCCTTCAAGCCGTTGCTAAACTCTTGTAACGATTGAAATTCCTTGTAGCTGTAGGTGTTATCCGGGTTGAAACTGTGTGCCGCATCCTTGTAGCTGTAACCGCCGAATTCCGACAGCACTGTGACGCGTTTTTTATCCTTTTTGAACTTAACTTTTTTGTAATATACGTGCAAACTGTGGAAATCGCCTCCGCCTTGATCGTGCCAACCGCTGGCGTGATCCACCGTTCGGGTGGGGTCGGTTTGCTTGGTGAATTGCGCCACTTCGTTTGCATCGAACTGCCCCCAACCCTCGTTGAATGGTACCCACGTGGAAATACAGGTACAGTTGTAAAGTTGATTGAGCATTTCGTCGTACTCGCGCATGTACGTTTCACGGCTTTCCGCCGACTTTCGTGAAAGCAACGAGTAGTGAGAATCTTTAACTTTTCTTAGCCCCAAAAACGGCAAGTAAAGCGTCCAAGCCTTGTGCTGTTTGGTGCCGCCGCTGGGCATATCTTGCCACACAAGCATGCCAAGACGGTCGCAATGATAGTACCAACGCATGGGCTCCACCTTGATGTGCTTGCGCAAAGTGTTGAAACCAAGATCTTTCATTTGTTGAATATCGAACACCATTGCTTCGTCGCTAGGTGCCGTGTACAAACCGTCGCTCCAATAGCCTTGATCTAGCAATCCGTTGGGAAAATAGGGCTTGTTGTTAAGCATAAAACGCCAAGTGCCATCCACTTGTTCGCAAGAAAACTTGCGCATACCAAAGTAACTTTCCACCCTGTCACGACGAGAAATGACGGTCAAACCGTACAAAAACGGGTTTTCCGGTGTCCATTCCTTGAAAGAATCGGGAAATTTTGCCGTCACAACGCCTTTTCCGTCTGCTTTGCAAATTTCTTGGTCACCGTCGTGAACAATGACGGTGACAGGCTCGTCGAAATTGCATTGCACTTCCACCGAAACGGACGAGTTGTCCAAATCGGGAGTAATTTTCAACCCTTGAATGTACTGTGTGGGAACGCTTTCCAGCCAAACCGTTTGCCAAATGCCGCTTTGGGGCGTGTACCACATGCCCTTGCGATGGGTGGATTGTTTTCCGTTTGTGTGGAACTTTGTGTCGGTGAAATCTTGCACCTTCACCACCAAGCCGTTTTCACCGTCACGCAAAGCCTCGGTTATATCCGCCGTGAATGCGTTGTAGCCGCCTTCGTGATGACAAACGGGCGTTCCGTTAACAAAAACGTCGCAAATGCTATCCACACCGCCAAAATGCAACAAAACAAGCCCTTTGTTGAAGGTTTGCGGCAGCTTGAACGTGCGACTGTACCACAAATACTTGCCCGGACGCAGTTGTTTGCCCACGCCGGAAAGCAAACTTTCGGGGGAAAACGGCACCAAAATGTTGCCATCGTAGTTTTGCGGATGGCAAGGCTTTTTTGTGATGGCATATTGCCAAATGCCGTTCAAATTGATGTAACTTTTGCGCTGAAGTTGGGGGCGAGGATATTCCTGCAAGGGAGTATCGGAAATATTTTCTCCCCACACGGTAGTGAGATTTTGCAGAGCCATAACAACACTCTCCTTTTGTGAGCATTTTACCACAACTTGTGCAAAATGTAAACAGGGAAAAACAATCCCAGATGCGAAAATAGTTGCATATCCGC
>CAZADD010000026.1:1478-16872 GCA_964483825.1 uncultured Oscillospiraceae bacterium | reverse complement strand
TCAGTCACCTACGGTGACAGCTCTCCCAAAGTGAGAGCCAAGGGCGGCGGAGCCGTGCCAGCTCCCCTTGCACAGGGGAGCTACTTGAGGTAACATTGTCGGAACAATCCTTCAGTCGGCTTCGCCGCCAGCTTCCTTTACACAAGGACGCCGTTTTTGCGGTGACTTTAGTTTGACTGATTTGGACAAGAACGAATGATACAAACTAATACAACTTTAATACTCACAATCTTTTGAAATGACTGTGTTTGTGCCAAAACTCCGTTTTGAGGTAATTTTTTTTATACTCTCGGTTGGCAAATGAAAAACAACAGCCGCAACAAAGCCTTCCCTGTGCAAGGGAAGGTGGGCCCGTCAGGGTTCGGAAGGGTTGACATGATTGTCGAAACAACTCTTCAGTCTGCTGATGGTGTCACAAATTAATATTGCCCCTTCAGTTACGACGGAGCCATGCCAGCTCCCCTTACACAGGGGGCCGCTTATGGCAACAGTGTTTGAACACGTTTTTTACGATGTTGATTGCAACGATTGCACAAGCGGTTGCTGCGCAGCCGAGTGAAAAGTGAAAATGCCAAGTGCACATTTTCAATTTTTTTAATTTTCGGCATACCGCAACACTCGGTTTTACCAATACAATCAAAACTGTGCGGTTTTCGGAGAAATTGAAAAAAGTTGCAGTTGTGGGAACCATTTTAATTTATTGCGCGGTGTTTCTTCGAAAAGCGGCCTTTGACCAAAAATGAACACAGTTTACTTTCTTTTCTAGAATGCAATTTTTGTTCTTTTGGCCATTGACAGTCAAAAAGTTTTGGGATATAATTCCCAACAAGAAAATCGAAAGACGGTTTTCGTGCGGCGTGTTGCGCATTGGTGCAAATTGTGCGAAAAACAATGCCGATTTCACCGCAAACAACGTGCGTTTTTTGCATGTTTTTGTGTGCCGACCGCATAAAAAATCAAGGAGGAAAATCTCATGGCAAAAAAGAAAGCAAAAAAGGTTAGTCCGCTTGCGTCGCTTATTTTCGTTGTGGCATGTGCGCTGCTTATCCTCAACTTCTGCCTACCGCTTATCACAACGCAAGGTTCCATTTCGGGGCTGGGCTCTTCGGAAAAACAAAGTCACAATTTGTTTGAATTGTTGGATTCCTATTCGGATAGTGACAATGCCAACATGAAAGCATTTCTTGCTTTTTCGTTGATTTCCGCTATCGTTGGATGCATTGGCGTGTTGTTTTCGGCATTTTGCATTGTCAAACCCAAGTTCAGCAAATGGCTTAAACTTGCAGGCGTTGCTGTTGCAATCGTTGCAATCGTAGCTTTTGTTTTGGCAATTGTTGTTGCAAACGATAATTCCGGTTCCGTGTGGATTGTGAACGCAAAAACCTCAATCGGCATTGCGCCCATTTTGACGCTTGTCGGTGGCTTGGTAGCGCTTGTGACCCCTTGGATAATCAAATAGCACACAATTTTCAAAAAACGGCGTAGTTGCATTGCAATTGCGCCTTTTTTAGTGCAACTTTTGGTAACAAAAGAAAGCCTTTTGGGACATTGACGTAATCTGCGTTATTGTTTTGCTCTTGTCATTGGCGCACACAATCGTTCGTCTTGGCGGTGTAGCGACATTTTCCCGCTGCAAATTGAAGTTTTGGGAACCTATCTTGCAACACAATCGTTCACTATCCTAAACGAAGTGTTTAAACGCATTGAAAGTTTGGTTGCAACGTCTTGTTGAGGCGGCGAAGAAGTGTCGAAATTTTTGCTGTCGCTTCGTGTTTTTTGTGTAATTTCTTTGCAATTTTGTGCAAAAGCGTGATTAAAAGATAACAAAAATGAAGTTTTTGTATCAAAAAACACAAAAAGTGAAAAAATGCACGTTTGTTTTTCCGAAAAAGCCCTTGATTTATTCGTTGCAATAAATTAAAATGGGTTTAGAACTATTTTCAGGAGGTTAACAAAATGAAAAAAACACTTAAAATTGTTGCTATTATGTTGGTTGCAGTGATGTCACTTGCAGTGTTGGTTGCATGCGCACCCAATGCCGATCCGGACAAAGCCGTTGCGGCGTTGAAAGAAGCAGGGTACACGGCAACCAAGTATGGTACGTTGGGAAGCTTGTTCACGGATAGTCAAGGTTGCTACGTTGAAGGAATCAAGTACACCAAGGATGAAGACGGAAACTCAAAAGTCGAATACATAAAAATTCGTTATTATGATACGGCCGAAGAAGCTAAAGAAGCTTGGGAAACCATCAAAGCCGAATCTGACAAAAACGAAAACAAAAACGACAGCGACTGGGAAGTTGGCAGTAGCGGCAAAATGATTTGGTACGGCACTTCCGCAGCAATCAAAGCGGCAAGATAGTTTGCACAAAACAATACAAAACACCTTTTCTTAGCGAGAAGGTGTTTTGTTATGCTTAAAACCTTGTAGTGTTGTTTGAAAATTCCGAACTGTCTTACAGCCACAGCAACACTATTATTCCGTAGATTGCCACAACTGCCGCAACAAAAAGAATACTAATCCACAAAAACAGTTTGTCGCGTTTGTTTCTGTCGGAAAGTTTGCGGTGTGTTATGCTTGCAAAAACAAGTTGCGCAAAATAGTCCACGCCCCAAACAATGGAAAAGATAATTGCACACAACGAAAAATCTTTTTCCGACGGTGCCGAAGTCGTTACAAAAAGCGTCATAAACGTTATTGCCAACACGGCGAGCACAGCCTGAACAGCACACAATACAATTTGCGTTTTGCGACGTAGCGTTGCATTTTCCAAATAGTTTTTCATAGAAATTCCTCTCCCTCGTGGTATTAAACGGTGGCCGCTCCGCAACCACAATATGCCGTTCCGTTCACAATGAAATTACCGCTGTGAACGTGATTACCGGTGTATTCAATGCTGTAAATTTGTCCGAAAATGTTTTGTGACCAAAGATTTGTCAGCTCTACGGAAGTGTAACCATACCATCCCATGTGAACTCGATAATATGTAACGTTAGACGTTATGCGGTAGCCGTAACATACAACTGCATGATTTCCTTTACTTCCACTTGGTAGTGAAAGGTTCCCAAACATAATCAACGGCCTGTTTTTGTCTAATATATTTCTCATGCTTGTATCCGTGAAAAATGGACTGGTTAATACGGATTGCTTCACGCCTCCTAGTGTATGACGAGAATAATGTTCAGAAAGAATTTTTTTGATAGAAGTTCCCGTTGTTGCTAGGTCAAGATCTAGATCTCGAGTGATTTGAATCAACTCCTGATGTAAATCGTCTTTAAGGGTAGGCATCGTTGACCATGATTGAAAATTAGTCGTTGTGCCAGATAATGGAACTATATCTCCTGAAGGAACAAAGTTTACATTGTGGTATGTTGCGTAATACGATAAAAGAATACTAGCTGCCAATTGTCCACATGTTCCAAGAGTGTTTGTACCATGATTAGTCAATTTTTGAAAATAGTATGCGTCATTAACTAAATATACGGTATCGGCAGCACGTGTAGTAGAACTATTTGCTAAATTTTTAAAACTGTTGTAAACGATAGTCAAATCACCAGATGACGACGTTGAGCGAGTAGAACTTTCCGTTGATGATATTGTTTCTTGACTAAAAATGTTTATAAAAGAGTTATTATTCTTGTAAAAATAAAATGATGGGCCGGCGTAATAAATATTTGTATACCCTAGATATGGAGACGGATCGGTTAATGAAAATTCGGAAAGAATATTTGCTGTCAGATGACAAATTGCATAACCTTGATTTGAAAACTCAAGTAACCAATATAGATTTCCTTCCAGGTCATACAAATCACGTTTGGAATATGAGCTTGTAAAACCATACCTAGAAAGTATTGAGTCCAAAGCATTATCATTGCTAGCTAATGCATTGTTAATAGGTATAGCTAAAACAGAAATTAACAGAACTAGTACAACGATAGTCATTATTTTTGCTTTCATTTGTTACATTCCTCCTTTTTTGATATAATAACTATACAATACGCTACACTCGCCGTCAATATTGTTTTTTTATAAATGAAACATTGTCGCAGTCTGTTCATTGTTTAAGTCTTGATGTTTAATATATTGATTAACTTTTACAGACCTTTCTTCAACAAAATACATAAGAAATTGTGAAGCGCGGTTCGTTGCAAACTAAAATTACGCACATTAGTCCCAAAAGTAAAATTATACATGTCTTTTTTCGTTTTTCAACAATCTGTTCACAAATAATGATATACTAAAACAATGACGGGTGTTTGTTACACAAAGGCTTGTTAAATCTACCTTGCGAGGTGCAAAATGTCGGCAAAGGCTTTAACAAAAGAAATCAGTGCCGAAGACAGACAGTTCAATCGCAACAAGTGGTTGTTCAGTGTGTCCGGCATAGGGCGGGATATGTCCTATCAACTGATAGCTTCTTTCCTTCTCACTTACATACAGTTCGGCATGACGCTTTCCATCGTGCAGTTCACAACCATAAGTTTGCTTATCGGTGTTGTGGGGCGCGTGTGGGATGCTATCAACGATCCAATGATGGGTGCAATCATCGAGGGGACGCACATGAAGTTCGGCAAGTTCCGTCCGTGGATACTTATCGGCGCAGTGCTGACGGGCGTTATCATCATTTTGATGTTCAACGTGCAGTCGCTTTCCGGTTGGAATTTCGTCATCTACATGATAGTGATGTATTTGTTGTGGGAAACGTCCTTCACAATGAACGATATCGGCTATTGGTCCATGCTAGCAAGTCTTTCCAGCAAAAAGGAACAGCGCAATTCCGCAACCATGCTCACCGTTGTGTTTGCAGGGTTGGGCGCATTCATTGCTCAAGGCGGCATTTCCTTCTTGTACCCCGGTAACGTTCGCGAAGCGTTCAGGCTTATCTCCATTTCCGTTGCGTTGATTTTTGTTGCAATGCAAACGATAATGGTGTTGTTCATCAAGGAACGCCCGCGTGCTCAAATGGAAGTGAATGAAAAAGTTTCGCTGAAACAAATGTGGAGCACAATCAAAAACAACGATCAAATATTGTGGATGACGCTTTCAATGTTGTTCTACAACGTGGGTAGTTCGCTTTTGGTTGGTTTGGCGTACAATTTGTACTACTTGGAAATCGGCTACGACGGAAATGCCATTGTGTTTATTGCCATTTTCGGTGTGTTCAATATCGGTTCACAGGTGTTCTATCCCAAACTTGCGCAAAAATTCGGAAGAAAGAAATTGCAACTTTATTCCATTATCTTGGCTTGCATCGGTTACCTGGGCATAGCGCTTTTGGGCTGGGAATGGTCCGTTATACCTTTCAATCTGGTAACGCTGAGCGTTTTTGGCGTGCTTGTGTTCGTGGGACAGGCGTTGTTCTACATGGCAAGCATAATCAACATGACCAACTGTGTGGAATACAACGAGTACAAGCGTGGAGAGCGCAATGAAGCAGTCGTTTCCACCTTGCGTCCGTTCATGGCAAAGTTTGCCGATGCGTTGAAGTACGGAATTGTCACGGTTGTTTTGGCAGTTTCGTTGGTCTACGGTTTGTCTCAAAACATTTCCACGTTGGAAGTGCAAAAAGGACACTTCGACCGTATGACTGATGCAACGGAGCAAGCCGCTTACGTTGACGCAGTGAACGACTTTATCCTTCTTGCAAAACAAGACGGCGCAAACTTGGACGAACTTACCACTCAAATGGACGCAAACGCCGCATTGAACGGCAAACAGTTGGATGCCAACTACATCGTTGCTTTGGGGGATGTGGGCATTTATCGTCAAGACGGTTCGGACGAAGTGTTCGTTGGCTATTTGTCCGAGTTGGATGCTTCCGATTTTGCGGAAAACCAAACCTACGTTATGAAACTGAGCGGCAAAGACGGTGACGGAAAATTGTTCAATGCCGCAAACGAACACTTCCTCAACGAAGGGTCGCTATCCATGCGTTTGTGGGTGCGTGCGGCGGTGTCCGTTGTTCCCGTGCTGTTCCTTGTTGCGGCGCTTGTCATTCAAAACAAAAAATTTGTAATCAACGAAGAATACTACGACATGATGCTTGCGGAAATCGAAAAGAGAAAAGCGGAACAGGGCGAGCAATCTGCGCCTGTTGGCGAAACAACTGCGGCTGAATAGAAGTTTCATCACAAACCACGTGCCTCGAAAGTTAAGTCTTTCGGGGCACTTTTGCGCAATTTTTTTGTAGATAGAATAATTTTTTGTTTTTACATGTGCTTTTTGTTCAATTTCAAACGGACAACGCGATTGTACACAATTTTAGCGGTGGAGTTTTTTGCGGGGCGGGGCATTGTCTGAGTTTTCCAAAAAGCAATGCAGAAGTTTTCACCGTGCAGTAATTTTTGTTTTGTGACAAACTTTTCCGGGCAGAACAATTTGTGTTTTCAAAGAGCAGCGAAAAAGAGTTGGCACTAAAATTTTTTTTGCAAAACTTTTTTAACGGCGTGGTGTGAATTGTACTTCAAAAAACAATGCGGACGGTTGCAGAGGAAAGTTATTTGCCGCAAATTTTGGGGTGTGAATAGTTTTTTTGAATGTCAATGATTTGTTGAAAATTTGTTGAGTGCGTTTGTGTGTCGTTTTGTCAACACGACAACCTTGTTTTTAACGCTTTTTGAAAATAGGATTATTTTTTTGTTTTTGCATTTTCCATATGTTTGTTGTGCAGCCGATTTGGATGTACGCGGTTGTGGCCCCCACAATTTTCGAGATGACATAATCGTTTTTTGCATGTCGCAAAGCCTGTTTTCGTGCAAATTTCAACGAAAAAACGCACTGTTTGCAAGCAATTTCCACACCGTCGTTGCGTTAGTTGACAAGTTGCAATTTTGTGCGTATAATTTCAGTTGGTGCAGAAGGCAGTTGCGCTAGAACAAGCGCGATTTTGCACAAAAAGGGTGAAAAATGAAAACAAAAATAGGCGGTCAAGCAGTTATCGAGGGCGTGATGATGCGCGGTGCCACAAGCATGGCATTGTCTGTTCGTGACGAAACGGGACAAATTCGTGTGGAAACAACCCGTTTAGCAACAAAAAAACCTTGGTACAAAAAAGTTCCGTTTTTGCGTGGAGTTATCAATCTGTTTGTGTCCATGGTGGACGGAATGAAAATAACTATGAAATCTGCCGAAGTGATGGTGGAAGACGAACTGGACGTGAGTGGCGACGACATGGGCGGACTTATGTTCGTTTCCGTGCTGCTTGGATTGTGCTTGGCAGTGGGGCTGTTCATTGTCGTTCCGACATACGCAACCATGGGCATTTTCGCCTTGACCAAACTTAACGAAACGGACTTTGCTTGGCTCAAATCGCTGCTCGAGGGCGTTTTCAAAATTATCGTACTGATTGCCTACATGGGCGGAATTTCCAAAATGAACGAAATTCGTCGTGTGTTTATGTACCACGGAGCGGAGCACAAAACCATTGCTTGCTTTGAATCGGAAATGCCGTTGACTGTGGAAAACGTGCAAAAATGCAGTCGCTATCACGACAGATGCGGCACAAGTTTTTTGGTTTTCGTTGTGGTGTTGTCGGTAATTTTGATGATGGCGCTGGACGTTGTGTGCATTGCTTGCGGTTTCACCGCATTCATCGAAAAGAAAAATTGGTGGTTGCGCTCGTTGTTGAAAATTGCCTTGTTGCCGATAACGGCAGGTTTCAGCTACGAAATGTTAATGTTGCTTGCACGCACAAATTTCGTGCTGTTCCGTCCGTTGAAATGGTTGGGTAAGCAGTTCCAAAAACTCACCACGCGCGAACCGTCCGACGACATGATAGAAGTGGCAATTTGCTCGTTCAACAAAGTTTTGGAAATGGATGCCGACCAAACGATAGAAGAAGTGCACTTCCCCGAACCCGTTTCGGTGGAAGAATTCCGCCAAAAAGTGGAAGAAAGCTGCTTGACGCAGTTTGCCGGCAAGGCGGACGATTGGTTGCTGTGTGCAATTTTGCACGTCAAGCATGAAAAACTCACGTCGGAACTGAAAATTCCTTTCGGTTGGACAGTGAGATTGGAAAAAATGGCGGAACGCTGCCAAAACGGCGAACCTTGGCAGTACGTTGTGGGATCCGCACCTTTTTACGGACGTACCTTTGCCGTCAACGAAAACGTGCTTATTCCTCGCCAAGAAACGGAACTTGTGTGCGAACAGGCACTGAAATGCGTCACAAAAAAGGATAAAGTTTTGGATTTGTGTTGCGGAAGCGGTGTTTTGGGCATCACTATCGCACTGGAAACGGGTGCAAAAGTCACCTTGGCGGATATAAGTGTTCATGCACGCACCGTCGCAAGACACAACGCTAAAAATTTGAAAGCAAAAACAAAAGTGATTTATTCGGACATGTTCGAAGAAATCAAGGGCAAATTCGACGTTATAGTGTGCAATCCGCCCTACATTGAAAGTGACGTTATTGCAACACTGGACGACAGCGTTAAAAACCACGAGCCGCACCTTGCGTTGGACGGTGGCGCGGACGGCTTGGATTTCTACCGCATTTTGGCGGAACAAGCGGCCGACCATTTGACAGACAACGGAAAATTGGTGTTGGAAATCGGCTACAATCAAGGCGAAGCGGTGTGCAAACTGTTGCAAGACAAGTTCGACGCCACCTGTTTGAAGGATTATTCCGATAACGACAGAATTGTTATCGCTACGCTAAAACAATAACGGTTTTGCCGTTCGGTTGATACAAAACTCGGTGAAATAATAAAAAAGAGTTTTGCCGCATTGCAATTCAACAAAAACGTTGCACAAAATTGCCGTGCACGGATGCAAATAATCAAAAAGACGGCACTTGTCGTTTTTCGCAAAACAAAAACGTACTAAAAATAAAAAAGGTAAAATTATGACGGAAAAATTAGATAAAATCGTGGAGCGCTACGAGTTTTTGACGCAAGAAATTGCCAAGCCGGAAGTTATTGCCGATAACAACAGCTGGAAAAAACTTGTCAAGGAACACAGCACTCTCACCCCCATTGTGGAATGCTACGAGGAGTACAAAAAGACGGATAAAGCCGTCACCGACGCATTGGAACTTTCCGAAGCGGAAACGGACAAGGAAATGTTGGAACTGTTGCACGAGGAAATCGTCAGCGGCAAAAAACACCGTGAAGAATTGGAAGAACAACTCAAAGTGCTGTTGTTGCCCAAGGATCCCAACGACGACAAAAACGTTATTTTGGAAATTCGTGCAGGCGCAGGCGGCGAAGAAGCGGCACTGTTCGCCAACGAAATTCGCAGAATGTACTACATGTTTGCGGAAAAGAACCGTTGGAAAATTGAAGAAATCGATATCGAAGAAAACGAATTGGGCGGCTTGAAAGAAGGTTCGTTCATGGTTGTTGGCGACGGCGCTTACAGCAAGTTCAAGTTCGAAAGCGGCGTGCACCGTGTTCAGCGTGTGCCCGATACCGAAAGTCAAGGTAGAATTCACACGAGCACCATAACGGTGGCAGTTTTGCCCGAAGCACCCGACGTGGATATCGAAATTTTGGATAAGGACGTGAAAATCGACACCTACCGCAGTTCCGGTGCCGGCGGACAGCACGTCAACAAAACGGAAAGCGCAATCAGAATGACGCACTTGCCCACTGGAATAGTTGTTAACTGCCAAGACGAACGCAGCCAAATCAAAAACCGCGAAAAGGCAATGAACATTTTGAAGAGCAAGTTGTACGACTACTACCAAACTCAAGCCGATGCCGAATATGCAGCCGCCAGAAAAAGCCAAGTGGGCACGGGCGACAGAAGCGAACGTATTCGCACCTACAACTTCCCCCAAGGCCGTGTAACCGACCACAGAATAGGGTTGACGCTCTATTCCATCGATAACTTCATGAACGGCGACATAGGCGAAATGGTGGAAGCGTTGCGCCTTGCCGACCAAGCGGCAAAATTGCAATCCAACGACTAACGAAAAATTAAAAAGAGAGATATATTATCATGAAAAAACTGTTTTCCGTGCTACTTTTGAGCATTCTTCTTATAGGCGCACTTGTGTGCGTGGCGGCTTGCGACAACAGCCCCGAAGGACAACTGGTTTGCTACGTTCCGGACGGTGCTCCAGCACTTTCCGTTGCAAACATCATGGCAGACAAAAAAGTTGGCAATGCCGACGTTGAAGTGGTTGTTTCCACAGGTAAAGACGTTGTTGCAAAGTGTACCGCAGGCGAAGCGGATATGGCAGTGCTTCCCACAAATGCGGCAGTGAAAATTTGTTCCGAACGAGACGACTACCAATTGTTCAGCGTGAACGTCTACGGCGTGTTGTACGTTGTGGGAACGCAACAAATTTCAAGTTTGGCAGATTTGAAAGGCAAGGTTGTGCACAGTATCGGTTTGGGAAACACTCCGGAATACGTATTTTCCAAAGTGTTGGAAAATGCCGGAATAGCTTTCGAAAAGGAAGTTGACAGCGCAAAAGACGACAACACCGTCGGCATCAAGTACTACGACGATGCATCGTCTATTCTTCCGCTTATTCTTAACGGAAACGTGGAATTTGCATTGATCGGCGAACCTTCCGTTACCAATCTCAAAGCAAAGGCTGCCGCCCAAAACTTGACAATCTACAACTTGTTCGACTTGCAAGAAGAATGGAAAAACGCCGTCGGAAGCGATGAAAACGGCTATCCGCAAGCAAGCATGATTGTGAAAAAAAGTTGGTTGGAAACGGACGGCTTTGCAAAGGCTTTGAAACAAACAATCAAGGCCAACGAAAAATATCTTTTGAAGAATCTTGACACGTTGAACGAACTTATGCAAAGCTACGGCAGCAGTTTGAACGTTGCCTACACAAAGGAAGTTATTGAAAGTTGCAACCTTAACGTTGTGATGGCAAAGAACGCAAAGAGCGACGTCGAAACGTGTTTGAGTGCTTTCCCCAAAGGATTCGTCAATAATTATTTGCCGGACGGCAAGCTGAAAGACGGCGTATGCTATGAACATTAATTTGAAAAAACTTGGCGTGGCAACGGCTAAAACTGTTGCTTTCGTCGTTGTGGTGTTGCTTTTGTGGTGGGCGTTTGCCGCCATTGCTCAAAACGACTTGATTTTTCCGCAGCCTTGGGAAGTTTTGAAAATAACTTTTCAACTTTTGGGTGAAGGGAAAATTTGGAAGGATTTGGGCGTGACGCTTTTGCGTGCGTTGGCGGCATTCGTGGTGTCTTCGGCGGTTGCAATCGTTTTGGCAATGCTTTCTGCAATTTGCAAAAGCACAAAACCGTTTTTGGATGCTGCAGTAACCGTGCTGAGTGCCGTTCCCACTGCCGCAATAACGCTGCTTTTGATGATTTTGTTTTCTTCCAAAATCGTGCCGATAGTGGTGGCGTTTTTGGTGGTGTTCCCCGTGCTGTACGGAGCGTTTCAGCGTGAAATTTTCGGCGACGAACAACTGTTGGACGTGTGCGAAGTGTACCGAGTGTCCACAAAAAACAAGGTGCGTTTCGTGTTTTTACCTCAAATTTTTGCCACGTTCAGGGCACAGTGCCGCAACACCATTGCATTGTGCGTGAAAGTGGTTGTTTCGGGCGAAATTTTGGCGTTGCCCCGCTTGGGTTTGGGACGTGACGTCTACGCCGCCAAGGTGAACATCGAAACGGCAAAAGTGCTTGCGCTAACTTTGTTGGTGCTTGCCGTATGCGGCATTTTCAGCGTAGTTTTGGCTTTGGTGCAGAGGAAAACGAAATGGTGAAACTGACTAATTTGTCCGTCAACTACGGCGAAAACGTGGTGTACGACGGTTTTAATTGTGAATTTCCAAGCGGCATCAACGTTGTTTTGGGAAAATCCGGTTGTGGAAAAACCACGCTGTTGCGTGTGGTTGCAGGGGTGTTGCCGCACGGCGGACTGTGCCAAACGGACGGAAAAATTGCAATGGTTTTTCAACGTCCGTCGCTTGCCCCCGTCAGCGTGTTCAACAACGTCAAAATGGTGACGGACGGCACCGACGAAGATGTGGACAACGCACTTCAAAAGGCGGAAATTTTCCAAAAACGCAACCAAAACGCACGCAAACTTTCCGGCGGTGAACAACAGCGTGTTGCCCTTGCCAGAATGTTGGCGGCAAAGGGAAAAATTTTGCTGCTGGACGAACCGTTCAGCAACTTGGACTACGGCACGAAAGCGTCGCTCAGACGCACTTTTTTGAACGTGGTGACGGACGAAACGGTGATTTTCGTGACGCACGACGTTGAAGACGCCGTTGCCGTTGCCGACAGAATCTATCTGTTGGAGGGCCCCCCTTGCAAATTGACTTTGGTTGCAACGCCTTCGCAAAACAGAGCAAACAGAAACGAGTTTGACGAAGAAAGCAACGAACTTCGCAAAGAATTGCACGATTTGTTTGTGTCAAACGACTGAAAACGTTGTTTTTCGGCGTTTTTTGTGAAAAATCGAACAACTAAAAACAAGAAAAATTCAGGAACGGACGCTGTCCGTTCTTTTTTGTATTAAAACATTTTATTGCATTTATCACTAAATTTATCCAAAATACTTGTTTTGCTTTTTCAAAAATGCTACAATACACTTGCGACGTAACTAAATATCTCAATGGAGAAAGTGCATTTTGGCAGAAATGTACATTTTTCGCATTACATAAAACTTTTTCCATAGGGATACATTATGTTGCGTCGCGGCTTAGCGGGAGATGATGCATTGCTGTATGCGTCATTGCCCGAGCAGTGACGCATTTTTTTAGTCTTTTTTGTGAATTTCACAAGAAAATATAATTTTTGGAGGGGTAGAATATGTCTCAAATTGCAGAACTTATCAAATATGAAGGCGACAACAGTACCTTTATATGGAAACACCCGTGCGAGGACTTCAACAGTCTTACGCAACTTGTCGTGCACGAAAGTCAAGAGGCCATTTTTATGATGAACGGTCAAGCGTTGGATTTGTTTGGTCCCGGCCGCTACACTCTTGAAACGCAAAACATACCAAAAATCGGCGGCGTGCTCAAAAATTTGATCAGCGGGCCTCAAACGCCGTTCCATTGCGAGGTTTATTTCATCAACAAAACCGTTCAAATGGCAATTAAATGGGGCACGGATAGCAAGGTTCGGTTTATCGAGCCTACCATGGGTATTCCTCTTGAAATCGGCGCTTGCGGCGAATTGAATTTGGAAGTGTCCGATTCCAGAAAATTGCTTGTCAAGTTGGTTGGAACCACCAACGGCATAGCTTGGGGCGATAGCGGAGCAGGTTTTACAAAATCTATTCAAAACTGTTTCCGCCCGTTAATTTCCAATGCCGTCAAAGTCAATCTTTCCGGCAGTATCAAAAGCGAAAACATCGATTTGTTTGAAATTGACGAACACTTAGACACTCTTTCCGCAAAACTTCATGCAGCTATCACGCCGGGGTTTGAAGAATACGGCTTGACCATTCCACAGTTCTATCTTACAACAATTTTGTTGCCGGAAAACGATCCCAATTTCCGTCGTCTGAAAGATTTGCACACAATTTCGTTGCAAACACGCATGATTCAAGCCGACGCATTGGTTCGTTCCGCTCAAGCCGATGCCGATGCAACCGTAACGGCAGCTCAACGCCAAGTAACGTTGGAACAACAAACAACTCAAACGGAAGTTGCTCGCAGAGAAGCCGAAAGACAAGTTATTGCGGCGCAAGCGGCGGCACAAGCATTAAAAATGCAGGGGTTTGCCGAAGCGGAAGTGATGACGGCCAAGGGATACAATCAACGAGACGTTCTTGCTGCCGATGTTCAAAAGGCTTATGCCGAAGGAATCGGAAACATGACTATCAACGGCGGAGGAAGTGTTGCAGGTGACGTGATCGGCCTTGGCGTTGGTATGGCGGCTGCCGGTGCCGTTGCTCCTCAACTCGGAGAGATGTTCAAGGGCATGAATTCTTCTGTTTCTGCGGAACAACCAATTGCAAGATGTGCCAAATGTGGCGCTGCGCTTCCGCAAAACGCAAAATTCTGCTTGGAATGTGGCGAAAAGGTTGTTGTGGCTTCCGCAGAAACAGTCGTTTGTCCCGAATGTGGCAAAACTGTTACAAAAGGCAAGTTCTGTCCCGAATGTGGTAACAAATTTGTGACGGTTTGCCCCAAGTGCGGTGCAAGTGTTCCTGCCGGTGCAAAATTTTGCCTTGAATGTGGCGAAAAATTTTAATTTTAGGAGAGTACTACCGTGAAAAAAATTCTTAGAATTTATCTTGTTATTTGGATTGCTTGTCTTGGGATATTCAACGTTGTTGCGTTTGTTGTTCCTGCATTGCCTAAATATCCTAAATTTTCAACAGGTTTTTGGGTGGGATATGCGCTTATGTCAGCTGCTTATGTGGCAAGTCTTGTCGTCAGTGTCAAGTTTTTTTGTGGAGACAAAAGCAAGGATTCGGAAAAACGCTTCTATCGAGTACCTCTTGTTCAAAAAAGTTTAAAATCATTTGTCGCTATTGTGGTTATTAGTTGCGTTTGTGTTGGCATTTCCGTTATTCCGGCATGGATTGGAGCAATACTTTGTGTTGGAGTGGTTGTCGTATATCTTGTATCCGAACTGAAGACTGTTGTTGCAATTTCCGAAGTAGAGCGTATTGACGAAAAGATTGAAAAAGCAACTTTGTTTATCTACGACATGAGAAAGGAAAGCGAATCATTGATTGCAAGGGCCCAAACGGACGACACAAAAGCAATTTGCAAAAACGTTCGTGATGCGTTCAAGTACAGCGACCCCATGAGTAATACGGAGCTTGCAACGATTGAAAACGAAATAAAAACGCATTTTGAACTTTTGTCAAATGCAATTGTGGAAGGAAATACGGAAGTTGCTACTGCTGAATCGGAACAACTGTTGGTGTTGATTACTGAAAGAAACAATGAGTGCAAAAGAGTAAAGTAAGGTGTGGTTTATGACAATAGACACTTTTATGAGTAATTATGGAATGAGAACAAAAAATACTGTGGTGAAATGGATTTTAGATGGTTTGATTCCATGCGCTAATCTTGACCAAGATTATGTTCCAGACTCTGCACGCCCACCATACACAAAAGCAAGAGCGAAAAACACGAATTCAATTTATTGTAGCATTGTTAATGCTTCAATTAAGAGATGTCATGTGTTACCGAAGATATATAAAATTTGTGAAGATGAATTCAATGGCTATATAAATAGGCTGGTAGAAGCTAATTTGATTTCCATTCGCATTTCGGATGATATAACTTATTATGATGCAACGCCGACAGCTAGTCGTTACAACAAAAAACTTATTTTAAAAGCGATTGAATCTTGCACGAGAGCTATTTCGGAAGGTATTACAACGGCAATAGTAAAAAATATGTCTTAAATATTACAAAAGCAATTTGGGAGTAAACTAAATGTCAACATTCAAATGTAAAATGTGCGGTGGCGCACTGGAAATCGAAAACAAC
>CAZADD010000026.1:0-1378 GCA_964483825.1 uncultured Oscillospiraceae bacterium | reverse complement strand
AATGTCAACATTCAAATGTAAAATGTGCGGTGGCGCACTGGAAATCGAAAACAACGTAAGCATAGCAACGTGCGAGTATTGTGGAACGCAACAAACGTTGCCAAGGCTGGACGACGAACGGCGTGTGAATATGTACGACCGTGCCAATCACTTTCGTCGCAACAACGAGTTTGACAAAGCCGCCGCTATCTACGAACAAATATTAAACGAAGATAGCACCGATGCCGAAGCATATTGGTCGTTGGTTCTTTGTCGCTATGGCATAGAATACGTGGAAGACCCCACAACACACAAGCGTGTTCCCACCGTCAACAGGGCGCAGTTTACTGCAATATTCGACGACGATAACTACAAATCCGCATTGAAACACGCGGATATACACCAGCGCATTTTGTACGAAGAAGAGGCAAAAGCTATCAACGAAATTCAAAAAGGAATTCTTGCAATTTCTCAACAGGAAGCCCCCTTCGATGTTTTCATTTGCTACAAGGAAACGGATAGCAACGGACGCAGAACGCAAGATAGCGTTTTTGCGCAAGATTTGTACTACCAACTGACGAAGGAAGGCTTCAAGGTTTTCTTTGCCAAAATCACGCTTGAAGATAAACTCGGTTCTGCCTACGAACCGTATATTTTCGCCGCACTAAATTCCGCAAAGGTGATGGTTGTTTTGGGCACTAAGCCGGAACATTTCAACGCCGTGTGGGTGAAAAACGAATGGAGCCGTTTTTTGGCCTTGGTTAAAAGCAGTAAAGGCCAAAAGGTGCTTATTCCTGCCTATAGGGATATGGACCCCTACGACATGCCGGAAGAATTTTCGCGCCTGCAAGCGCAAGATATGTCAAAGCTTGGTTTTATGCAAGATTTGATCCGTGGCATAAAGAAACTTGTTGTCACTGAAACGCCCGTTGCCGTAAAGGAAACGGTTGTTGTCAGTGGTACAAACGGCGACATTATGCCACTGTTAAAGCGTGGGCAATTGTATTTGGAAGATAAAGATTGGGCAAGGGCCGACGAATACTTCGAGCGTGTGTTGGATATTTCGCCGGAGTGTGCCGATGCGTATCTTGGCAAGTTGATGGCAGAATTGCGAGTTTCTCAAAGGAAAGATTTGGGAAAATGCGAAACCTCGTTTAGACTAAATAGCAACTACGCAAAAGTTATTCGTTACGGTGACGAAAAACTTGTCGCAGAACTAAAAAAATACCTTGCTCAAACTAACGAACACATAAAATTGTTGAACAATGAGCGGACGTATCAACAAGCGTTGAACTTAATAAGAGGAAGCAATGACGTAGGACAATTGCTCAATGCCCAAAAACTGTTTGCTTCAATAGCGGGATACAAGGAGGCTGACCAACGTGCGAAGTATTGTGCC
>CAZADD010000025.1:0-17983 GCA_964483825.1 uncultured Oscillospiraceae bacterium | reverse complement strand
ACGTAGTGTTGAAGGCTATCGGCTCCAACAAAATCGCAGTTATCAAGGCTGTTCGTGAACTCACAGGTCTTGGCCTTGTTGAAGCTAAAAACTTGGTTGAAAGCGCTCCCGCTACAATCAAAGAAGCTCAACCCAAAGAAAGTGCAGACGCTATGGTTAAAGCTCTTACCGACGCTGGTGCAGAAGCTGAACTTAAGTAATTCTGACGAATCAAAAAATACAAACAAAGGACTTTGGCAAAATGCTAAGGTCCTTTTGCTATTTTGGAAAGTTTGCCAAGGTGTTTGGTTGTTCAGTGCGTTCGCGCAATGGGGCAAACGACTTTTATCCACAGCCTTGGAAAACAAGGCTGTTCGTGAACTCACAGGTCTTGGCCTTGTTGAAGCTAAAAACTTGGTTGAAAGCGCTCCCGCTACAATCAAAGAAGCTCAACCCAAAGAAAGTGCAGACGCTATGGTTAAAGCTCTTACCGATGCAGGCGCAGAAGCTGAACTTAAGTAATTCGGTTTACACAAATCTAAAAACAAACAAAGGACTTTGGCAAAACGCCAAGGTCCTTTTGCTATTTGGGGGCGGGGTAGTGGAGGATTTGCAGATGTTATTTTTTTTTGGGGGGGGATTTTTTGTGCTTTATTTGAGTTTTAGACAGTTTTTTTGGGGGTGGGTATTTGTGAATGTTTTGAGCATTTTTTGGGTGTTTTGTTTGGGTTTTGTGTAATTTCGACATTTAGTTAAGATTGTAGAAAAAACTTAGAATTTGCTAAGCATTTGGTTTGATTTTGGCGTTTAGTTGATGTTTTGATATATTTAGTCAATGCAAGGGGTGTAGTTTGTTATGGTGTTTGGCTACTTAGTGCGATAGAGAACCGAAAAGTAAGCTGTTTATACCTTAAGAATGGTTTTGTGCAATTAAATTTGAATGAGGAATAAGATTTTAACTCGCAAGTAGAAAGCTGTTGCGTTGCATTGCATTCACAATCGTTTTTATGGCAAAATTTGTCAAACACTTTTCAAAAAACATCTTGTATTGTGTGTGAAATAATGGTATAATCATTGTGCAAAAAACAAGCACAAAACTTGCAAAAAGGAGAAAATATGAAAAAGAAACTATTGCTGATTATTCTTGTGGTCGTTTTTGCGTTGAGCCTGACTTTGGCTGCTTGCCAAGAGTGCGAGCACAACTATGTTAACGGCGAGTGTACCAAGTGCGGCGAAAAGGACCCGAACTACAAGGCACCGTGTGAACACAACTATGTTAACGGCGAGTGCACTAAGTGCGGAGGAAAAGATCCAAACTATACCGCTCCCGCCTTCGATTTTGAGTCGCTTTCTGCAGACATTCCTCAAACAGCGGAAACTCCAACGTTGGTGTTGCATTATCAACGCCCGAACAAAGACTTTGGCGATTGGACTTTTTGGATTTGGAATACCACCGATAATGACGGTAAAGCGTATAAAATTAACTACCGTGATGATTTCGGTGCAGTTGCATTGCATCCGTTATCCGCTTTCAGCAACGCTACCACTAGTGATACAATCGGAATCATTCCCCGCAGAGGTGAATGGCTGGAAAAAGACTGCGAGCCGGACAGAATGTTGGATTTGTCCGAATGTACGGTTGACGAAAACAACTACATTCACATTTATTTGATACAAGGAGATGTAAATTTGTATACAGATATCAATGATATGAAATATGCCTCAACCGTGGAAATGAGCGACGTCGCATTAACAGTTAAAACTGTTTCCGACATGGAAAAAGTTTTTGTGTTTTGCAACGGTGCAACAATTTCCGAAGAGGAAGTCGATAGTGCAACGCCAAGAAAATATGTGTTCAATTTCACAAGTGATGTGGCGTTAAATTTGGAAGGTCAATATTCTGTTAAAATCGTTTTCGCAGATAAACATGAAAAAACAATGAATGCCGATATTATCGGTGCATATCTTGCAAGCTACGATTCTGAAGAATTTGCCGAAAAATACAACTACGACGGCGAATTGGGCGCAATCTACGGCAAGGACGAAACAACTTTCCGTGTGTGGTCACCCGTTTCTTCCAGAATTGTTTTGAATGTCTATCAAAGTGGCCACGAAAATGAAACCCCGGCCACATACGAAATGACAAAGGGCGAAAAAGGCACGTTCGAAGTGGAAGTGAAAGGAGATTTGGCCGGCAGGTACTACACCTACACGGTGTACAACGGCTACTATCCCAACGGACAGGAAATTGTCGACCCCTATGCAAAAAGTGCAGGTCTTAACGGCACTCGCGGCATGATTGTCGATTTCTCCAAAACAAACCCCGACGGATGGGATAGTGTCACTCCCGTTGCATACGATCGCAAAGAACTTGTCGTTTGGGAAACGCACGTTGCCGACGTAACGTCTTCCGCAACTTGGACGGGAACCGAAGCTTTGCGCAAAAAATTCCTCGGTGTTATTGAAAGAGGCACAACCTACACGGCAAATGGCACAACCGTAACAACAGGTTTCGATCACATCAAAGAGTTGGGCGTGAACGCCGTGCAACTTGTTCCGGTATTCGACCAAGCCAACAACGAAAGCAACGTATCTTTCAACTGGGGATACAATCCGTTGAACTACAACGTGTTGGAAGGTGCTTATTCCACCGATGCAACAGACGGTTACGTTCGCATCAAAGAGTTCAAACAGCTGGTTCAAGCATTTAACGGTGCAGATATCAACATTATCATGGACGTTGTGTACAATCACGTGAGCAGTGCATCCGGTTCCAACTTCGACGTTTTGATGCCCGGCTACTACTTCCGTTACAGCGACGGTAAACTCTCTAACGGTTCCGGTTGCGGCAACGAAACTGCAAGCGAACGCGCAATGTTCCGCAAATTTATGATCGATTCCGTTTGTTTCTGGGCGAAAGAATACAAGCTTGGCGGATTCCGTTTCGACCTTATGGGTTTGCACGACATGGAAACCATGGAACTTTTGGTTGACGCTTTGGAAAAAATCAATCCCGACATCGTTGTTTACGGCGAACCTTGGACGGGCGGAACGTCTCCGTTGCCCGATTCTCAAAAGGCTAACCAAGCAAACGGAAGCAAGTTCGAAGGTTACGGACAATTCAACGATCAAATGCGTGACGCTCTTATCAAGGGTGGATTGAGCGGCGACAGCGACACGGGTTGGGTTACCAACAGACTCACCGTTTCCGGCGGCGACATGGGCAGCATTATACACGGCTTGAAAGGTGAAACAAACTATTCTATCACCAATCCCAACACAACGGTTAACTACGTAACTTGTCACGACAACTACACGCTGTACGACCGTATCAAGGCGGCCGGCATTAAGGACGAAGACACGGTGAAAAAGATGGCAGTGCTTGCAAACTCTGTGGTGTTCACATCCAACGGCACAACGTTTATGCTTGCCGGCGAAGAATTCTTGCGCAGTAAGAGTGGGGATAAAAACTCGTATGAATCTAGCTACAAAGTAAACGAACTGGACTACTCGTTGAAAATTACCAACGCAGGCGTGCTTGCCGTTTACAAAAAGTTGATTGAATTCAAAACTACTTGCAGCGGATTGCATTTGGAAGAGAAGGAAATTGCCGCAAACTATGTTGTAACTGCATTGAATAACGGCAGTGCTTTCCAAATTGACGTGAAAGACGCGGCTAACGGCCGTGAGTACAGAATTGTTCATGCTAACGGAACTGTAAGGGACAAGAATGTTGTAAAGGTAGACTTCAGCGGTTACACATTGTGGTTGGATACATTGCAACCCACATTCAACGTTACCACAAAGCTTTCTAACAAAACAAACATTCAAGCATATCAAACAATCATTGCTTACAAAACGTTGCAAAAGTAACAATTTTGGTCTTTTGTTGGCGATTATTTCGTCATAAAATACACAAAGCAGTGTATAAATTTTAATATTTGAACTATCGAAAGAGTTTGGCTCAACGCCAAACTCTTTCCCTTTTAATGGCATCTTGGCGGCACAAGTTGACGTGAGGTTTGTGTTAAAATAGGTTGGTGTAAATTGTTGAGAGTGATCAGAAAATCAAATTTCTTTTAATAAACGTTGAAAACAACGTTGTTGTGTCGATAAGATTACATAAAAAAATCCCGCTAAGAACAATTAATGAATTTTTGTCCATCTGTCAGCTTTTAGTCTAATTTTTCAGTGGCTAAACGTTTATTGCACAACGATAAATAAGCGCTCGGAGGTTGTCTGTTGCGTATCGTTTGTGTGTGGCTGTTGGCTCTTGTAGAAACTAACAAGTGCAGCAGCGTTCTCGTCTTGTTGTTGCCGCAATTCAAAAACTTTTGGTAGGACAATGACGAACGTTTAATTCAAGTAGGAATCAAAGCGTCCGGCACACAAAAAATGAACCCATTTCGTCGAAAAATGCACCGTTTTTCAACATGATTGTAGACGTGCGTTGGAGTTTTTCGTCGAACGTAACGTTAGTGCAAATTTCTACAAAAAGTTTGGAAGACAGCGTTATTTTTATTTGACAATATTGTGCCGATATGGCATAATTAGCAAGTACGAATTCTACCTGTGATGCGGGAAAGGGGGCGAAAATAATGGCAACAATCAAAGTTGGTGAAAACGAAACGTTGGACAGTGCTTTGCGTCGTTTTAAAAGACGTTGTTCTCGCGACGGTATCATTGGTGATCTGCGCAAAAAGGAACAGTACGAAAAACCCAGCGTGAGACGTAAGAAAAAAGCAGAAGCTGCAAGAAAACGCAGCAAGATGTAGTCTCGCAAACACTTTCACAAAAGAAAAAGTTGCTTACCGAAATTTTTCGGTAGGCAATTTGTTTTTTGTGGCGAAATTTCGACAAAACGTGCGTTTTTTCGTCAAATTTTGTGGGAGGTAGGATGATGAACGGCACGTTCAAGGAGTACGCAAAGCAGGCAAAAGACCGCTTGAAAAACGGCTTTTGGGAAAACGCAAAAAGCAATTTGGAACACGAAAAACAAGTTGCGGCGACAATGGGGCTGAATCAGCGTCAAGTTTGTGAGGAACAAAGGCAAAAATTGCAAAAGCAAATTTACGATTACGACGGTTTTTGCGAAGAACAGGATTTCTATTCCAAAGTGGTGGCAATTTTGGATAGCGACGAGGTTATCAGCAACCCCATCATGCGGCTGGCCGACCAAACCTATATGCAAACGCTTTCGCCCAAGGAAAAGCAGGTGTACGTATCCAAACTTGCGGCAAAGTACCGCGAAGCGGTGGAAAAGTATCGCCGCATTCATTCCTAGAATTTTGCCGTTGTGCAAAACTCTAAAATGTGTTAAAATGACTATATGCCAAAGATAACGGATTTGAAGATTCAAAAAAACAACAAAACTCGTGCCAATTTGTACTTGGACGGCGAATTTGCTTTCGGCGTGGAAATGCTGACGGTGATGAAGCTTGGGCTGAAAATCGGCAGTGAAATTTCCGAAGGAAAGTTGCAAGAAGCCATTTTTGATAGCGAAAAAAGCGTCGCATTCGAAAAAGCAATGGACTACTTGTCGCGCGGAATGAAAACCGTCAAGCAAATGAAAGACTATTTGGTAAAAAAAGGTTTTTCTGCGGAAGTGACGGCGTACGTTATTGAAAAACTCAAGGACTACAAGTACGTCGACGACGAAACCTATGCCAAACTGTACGTTGAACAAAACAGCAAAACCAAGGGCGGCAGGCGTTTGCAACAAGAGTTGCTCAACAAAGGTATTTCCCGTGAAAAAGCCGAGGAATTTTCTTGTTTGGACGGTGACGTAGCAAAACAAGCGGCAGAAACGTTGGCGGCGAAGTACATGCGCAACAAGTCGTGCGACGTTAAAAACTTGCAAAAACTGCAACGGTACTTGTTGGGGCGTGGCTACGATTTCGATACCGTCAACGGCGTTGTTCGCACCTACAAAAATGCCGATGCGGAAGGTGACGACCTATGACGGAACGGAAACAGGCAATCGAAGCGTGTTTGAAGATGCCGCTGGTCTACGAAGATTATCCGTTCGACGACAACTGGACGGCAATGCGCCACGTGCAAAACAAAAAGACGTTTGCTTTCATATTCCGCCACAACGGCGTTATCAAAATGAACTTGAAGGTGTTGCCGGAAGTGGGGTGTTACTTGCGACAGCGATTTTCCTCCGTGCAACCGGCCTATCACATGAACAAGCTGCACTGGATTTCGGTAGTGTTGGACGGTAGCATTTGTGACGAAGAAGTGATTTTGTGGATAGAAGAAAGTTACCGCCTTACCTTGTGAATTTTGTTGCAAGTTGGTGCTTGCACCGATTGCAATGTAAAAAGGTTGTTGCGCAAGGTCACGGTGGTGTGCAAGTTTGGCGCGATGTCGTCCTCGGTGTAGAGGCGCAGAATGCCGTGATGCGTGAAAGATGAATATGTGATATCTAACGAATCAAAATTATTTGTGTTGTATTGGTTCGATATTTGCGCTTTGTTTTTGCAAAACAACCGATGCGCATTATTTGCGCTTTGTTTTTGCAAAACAACCGATGCGCATTGCACGAGCGGCGTTTTGTGCGTTTGTCACAGCACGAATTTTGAATCGCAGTGAAAATGTTTTGTTTTATAAAAATACGCACTCCCAAAGCGATTGACTTTTGGGAGTGCGTATTTGTTGTTAAAAGATGTTGTGTTGTTTTCTAGGCAACGGTGGGTGTTGCAATTTTTGCAATTTCTTCGCCGATGGATTGGCAAAGGTTGTTGATTTCCATGTTGTAAGCTTGTTTAATGCAGTTGTAAACGGCTTTTGCTTCACTGTTGCCGTGTCCCTTAACAATGGTTTTTGTGGTTCCCAGTATCACTGCTCCGCCGTAGTTGCCCACGTCCATAAGGTCTTTAACTTTGTACAGTTGCTTTTTCACAAGCAGCGCGCCCAGTTTGGAACGGAAGTTGGCCATCATGGATTTTTTCACCATTTTCATCAGTTGCGTGCATGCACCTTCGGTAGATTTTAACAGCACGTTGCCGGCAAAACCGTCGCAAACAACCAAATCGAATTCGCCGGAAAGCAAATTGCGGCTTTCCATGTTGCCCACGAAGTTGATGCTAGTGGAGTTTTCCAAAAGTTTGAATGCTTCTTTGGAAAGTGCGTCGCCTTTTTCTTCTTCCACGCCCACGTTAAGCAGTGCAACTTTGGGATTTTTCACGCCGTAGGCCTTTTGTAAGTACAAACTGCCCATAACGGCAAATTGTTGAAGGTACAACGGTTCGCAATCCACGTTTGCGCCGCTGTCGCAAATACCCACCAAACTGCCTGCTATGGTTGGCAAAATGGGGCAAAACGCCGGGCGTTTCACTCCGCGAATGCGTCCCACTTTCAAGACGGCCCCGGCAAGCAACGCTCCGGAAGAGCCCAAACTTACCATTGCACGAGCGTCCTTGTCGTTGCGCATAATTTCAAACGACTTCGCCATGGAACTGTCCTTTTTTGTGCGGATTGCTTCCGTCGGCTTGTCGTTGCAAGATATAACGTCCGGTGCGTGAACTATGCTCAAACGTGCGGTATCGTATTTTTCCTCTTTAAGCAAGCTTTCTAAAGTGGGTTGATTGCCCACCAAAACTATTTCCAAATCTTTTATTTCGTTAAGTGCGGCGATTGCTCCCACAACGTTTACTTTGGGGCTGTTGTCGCCACCGTATGCGTCTACAACTACTTTTATCATAATTGTTCACCTCTGTGCTTATTGTAGCAGTAAACTGAAAATAAGTCAATTGTCTGGTTTGTAAAGGGTGTTTTTGCGTGGAATTTTGTCGCAAACGGCACGCTGCGTCATCTTTTATCTTCGATAGTTGTTTACATTTGCATTTTGAAATGATATAATTACAATGTAAAAGTAGTTTTTGCAAACTTTTGTTTGTAAAAGTGGTCGAAGCGTTGGCGTTGTGTCGCAGAAAAAACCCAAGTAGTTTCGTGTCTGTTTTGTCGAATGAACAAGTTCACCCAAAAACGCAAACGGCGCAAATCGAATGCCTACTGTTTGTTTGCATCGATGCATATGCTAGTGTCGTCGGCACAAAAAATTGTGTTTTGCGACAATTAAAGTAAATCGGAGATAACTGTGAAAAAAGAACAAAACCGTGGTGCGGAGGAATCGAAGCGTCAGCAAAAATTGGCCGACGCAATGGAAAACTTCAATAACAAGGAAGTTCCGCAACCTCAACAACAAAAGAAAAAGAACAAGTGGTTGATGCCGTTGGTGCTGTTGATAGCTATCGGCATCGGCGTGTACTTGATTTTGAAAATGTCGTCGGATATGGGCGGCGATCAACAAAGTTTCAAGGAAGTGTTTTCCGCAGTGCAGTGGCAAAACGCTTTGCTTGCAGTGGGTGCATTGCTGGCCATTTTGGTTTTGGACAGCCTTAAGTATATTATAGTTTTGCATGCAACCACCAAGAAAATTCGTCTGCTAACTAGCACGAAAGTTTCCTTGTTGGGGCGTTACTACGACAACATCACGCCCTTTGCATCCGGCGGCCAACCCATGCAAATTTATTATTTGCACAAAAAGGGTTACGGCGGCGGTTTGTCCAGTGCCGTTATCATGATAAAATACACGTTCAACATTACGGCGTGGCTGTTGGTTGCGTTGGTGTGCATGGCGTGCAACACGCACGTTTTGGCCGGTATTGAAAACGGCGACGTTTTGCTTATTGCCGGTTGGATAGGCTGGGGTATCAACGGTTTGCTACCCGTGTTTATTTTGTCATTTGTGCTTATGCCTAAGTTTGCCAAAAAACTTGTTGGCGGCATCGTGCATTTGGGGCACAAAATGAAAATTGTGAAAGACGAACAAAAAATAATGAAAAAGGCGGAAAACGTCGTCAACGATTTTCGTTCGTCGTTCGTCATCATGGCGCACAAGCCCGTGCATTTGGTGTTGATCACGTTGTCGTGTGTTGCCGAACTTGCATTGACGTTTGCATTGCCCTATTTCATTTTGAAAATGCTTAACGGGCTTTCCGTTGAACAGCAAAGTCTTGCCACAATGTTCGAAGTGATGGCACTGAACGCTTATGCAACCTTTTCGGCATCGGTGGTGCCCACTCCCGGTAACAGCGGCGCATTGGAAGGTTTGCTTACAATGGCATTTTCGTCGCTGGCCGGATCCACGCTTACGTGGGTGGTTATCACTTGGCGTTTTGCCGTGTTCTACCTGTACATTATCATCGGCGTGGGCATTTCCATTTTCAATTTCGTTCGCAACTTGGTGCGTGAACGCCGTGCGGCAAAAGCCGTGGTGCAAACACCTGCACAACAATCTGCCGTTGCGGATACAACTCCGCCCGTGGACGTTGGCGGTTCGGAAGCTGTTGCCGTCATTTGCGACGACGACACAACAAAAGAATAACAACAATGCGCCGCCCGTGAAGAGTTCTTCATTGTGCGGCGTTTTTGGATTTTGATACCTAATCGTTGGTTTTAGGGCGCAAATGCCACCACGGAAGGGGGCTTTTCGCTTTGGGGCGCACGCCGTTTCGACATTTTTCGACAAAAAAGGCGTTGTCGCTGCACGGTACGCGAAATCCGAATGCAGTATTTTGGGGGCATCCCAAAAAGGTTTTGTTGAATTTGCCGTTTTAGCGACTTAAATGCGGTTAAAAATGAAAAAATAACGGCGTGTTTGTCGGATATGCTCCTTGACATAACAAAACAAATGTTCTATTATATTTCTACGATAACGTTGGCGAAAGCCGTGCTTAAAAAGAGGTTACAGTGGACGTACTTCATTGCGATTTGAACAATTTCTATGCTTCGGTGGAACAAGTGCTGAATCCCGATTTGCAAGGCAAATTTATTGCCGTTTCCGGCGACCCGGAAAAGCGAAGCGGCATCATTTTGGCAAAGAACACTGCGGCAAAAAACATGGGGGTGAAAACGGGCGAGCCCATTTGGCAAGCCAAACAGAAATGTCCCCAACTTGTGTGCGTGCTGCCGCATTTCGATTGCTACGTGCATTATTCGCAACGTGTGCGTGCCATCTATGAACAGTACACCGACCGTGTAGAAGGGTTCGGATTGGACGAATGTTGGTTGGACGTCACGCACAGCAAGTTATTTGGCACACCATTTGAAATTGCCGAAAAAATTCGCAACGAAGTAAAGGAAAAAACCGGGCTCACCATTTCCGTCGGGGTGTCGTTCACCAAAACGTTTGCGAAATTGGGCAGCGATTTGAAAAAGCCCGATGCAACAACGGTGATATCACGGGAAAATTTCAAAAAAGTCGTGTGGCCTTTGCCCGTTTCCGAAATGTTGATGGTGGGGCACCAAACGGCACAAAGGCTCAACGAAATGGGCATCTACACCTTGGGCGATTTGGCCTCGGCAAGTTCCGATGCGCTAAAAAGCCGTTTCGGCGTTGTGGGCGAACGATTGAAAACGTGTGCCAACGGTCAAGATTGCGATTCCGTTCGTGAGGCCGGCACGGAGCGGGAAATAAAAAGCGTCGGACACGGCACAACCACCTTGCGCGATATGGTAACCTACGCCGATGCGGAAGTGGTTATCAGTTTGCTGTCGGAAATGGTTGCAACGCGTTTGCGCCGATACGGTTTTGTGGGTAGCGTCGTGCATTTGGACGTGCGCCGCAACAATCTGACTCACGAAAGCAAGCAAGTGTCGGTGCGCGATACGTGTTTATCCAAAGATATTTTCGATGCCGCATCAAGGCTGTTGCGTGCCGTTTGGACGGCGGAGAAGGATTTGCCTTTGCGCTCGCTTACAGTTACCGTTTCTCGGCTACAAACGGCATTGTGCGGCGTGCAGGCCACTTTATTCGAAGAAAAGAACGAACGTCAACAGCAGTTGGAATTTTCCGTGGATAAAATTCGCAAAAAGTTTGGTTTCGATGCCATCACCAAGGCCAATCAACTCAACAACGATTTGGTGCAGAAAAATATGATGGCGGAAGAAGATTTGCTGCCGTTCAAAAGGTGAAGAAACAAAAAAGGAGGAAAAACTGTGCGGAACAAAAAGATTTTTGCCAACAAAAATGTAAGTTTGACCAAAATAATGTTCGAAACCATGGATAAAATTTTGGAATTTCCCCAAAACCCGACAATGTTGGAAAAACAGTTGGGTGAAGTGGAGTGCGTTTCGGATTTGCACTATTCGGAGAAATTTCCCGATATGGCTCTGGATTTGTTCTTTTTGCCCGACAAACAAAAGTATCCCGTCATTTTTGAAATTCACGGTGGCGGTTTTTCCGCCGGCGACAAAAAGTATCGCAGATGTTTGTGCAGATACTATGCCAAGAACACCGGCGCAATCGTCGTCAATGCAAACTATGGCGTAGGTTCGTCGTCGCCGTGCCCCGTGCCTATGCAACAGCTGGCGGAAGCCGTCAATTGGACAGTTAAAAATGCCGAAAAGTACAACATGGATTTATCCAAATTTGTGGTGACCGGGGATAGCGCAGGTGCGTTTTATGCTTGTTTTTTGTGTGTTTTACAAGGCAGTCAACACCTTCAAGAATTGTTTGGGTGCAAATTGGATGCAAAAATAACTGCCGCCGTGCTTAATTGCGGAGTGTACGATATGCGCTTGGCAATGGATAAAACAAAATTATTGGTGAGCGGAATTAGCCGTGAACTTATGGGGATGGAACCTAGCGAAGCGGTAAAAAGTCCGTATTTCGATGGTGTGACGCTCACAAACCACGTGAATGAAACTTTTCCGCATGCTTTGCTTATCTATGCCGCTAACGACTTGTTTTGCAGGGGGCAAGGCGAAGCGCTTTGTGCCCGTCTTACCGAGAATGCCGTGCCTACGGAATGTATTTGCGCAAAATCCGTGTTGGATAACCACACCTACAGCCTTATTTGGTTTACCAGCATGGCAAAGAAAACTAACGAAAGAATAATTGAATTCTTGAACGAGCATTTTGCGGAGAATTAGTTGCCTTTCTTCTTTTGCGAAAAAAGATACAATTTGCATGGTGAAAAACTTTGTTTTTTAACTCGGCTTTTTAAGTTGAGTTTTTTTATTTTGTTCTAAAAAACCAATTGAAGAAACAAAAAGAATGTGCTATACTATTATACAGCGAAATGAAACTTAATAAAAATATCAAATGAGTAGGCTAAAGGTGTATTCAGCCTTTTATTGTGCATACTCCCATTGCAGCAATTTGTCAAAAATGCAAATTCCCAATGGGAGTGTTTACTCATTTTCATTAAGTTTCATTTCGCGATGACTGGAGTTTGCATTTTGTGTGCGTCAACTTCGGTTGGCGCATTTTTTTTTATTTTCGAGGTTATTATGAAAAAATACGAAATCGAAAAACAAGGACAAATTGAATTTTTTGATACATTTAGGATTGATTATCAAAATAATGATGTTTTAATTGATTATACAGATGGGGTTTGGAAAGGAAACTTACTGGAATTTAAGTTGAATATTTCAAATATCAATAAAGTACTTTTTCAGGCAATAAAGTATTTGTCAAAAATGCGGATTAGGGGCGAATCTGTTCCTGCAAATATTTTGTTAATATCTTTAAATCAACAAATATGTTATTATTTTAAATCAGAAGATTATTTTAATGAAATACACGAAATATATTTTGGAGCTTCTAGTAAAAATAATGATAGCTTTGTTGGTGGCTCATATGTCAAAAAAATAGATTACTCAAATCAAGAAGGCGTGGTAGATTTGCTTGAGTTGTTACGCATGTCTAACTATATGCCAATTGATATAGACGAAAATTGTATAGTCGGATGGGCAGAGCGTTATTACGCTTGTTATCCCAAGGCGACTAAAGGTGATTTTATTGGGGATGATTCTGGTAAAGTTAAGGTTTTGGGAGAAATTAGAAATCCCAAATTGTTTAAAGGTCTAATAAATCCCTATACTAAAAAGACAAATGAAAAATTTAAATATTTAATGGATAAATTAAACGATAAGCTTCGGAAGAAAACATTGGGGGCGTTTTATACGCCTATACCTTATTGTTTAAAAGCCAAAGAATTGTTAGAATTGGCGATAGCTAATGTTCCTAAAGAAAATGATTATATTATTTTAGATAGATGTGCTGGTACGGGGAATCTAGAATCTGTTCTAACAGATGAACAACTTGCTCATTGTGTGCTATCAACATATGAATACTATGAATATAAAGTTTTGTGCGAAAGGTTGGCAGATAAGGTAAGACTGATTATTCCGCCTGTCGAAATGGAAGATACATATAATTGTGGTTTTGTGAGTTGTGCGGATGCTATGTCTCAATCATATATAAACAATAAGTTAATCCGACAGTATGTCGATAACCCGAAGTGTAATGTAATTATGTATGAAAACCCTCCCTACAACGATACTTCTAGCATTACGGGTGAGTATGATGAAAGTGGAAAAAAATATACTACGAGCAATAAGGATTCGTTTGTTTTTCAAGAAATGTCGAAGGTGAAAAGTGAGTTCAGAAACTCCAATATAAGCACGGTTAGAGATTTTGCTAATCGCTTTATATGGAGTGCCTATAGGTATTATCTAACGAAACCGAATGATTCTTATATTGTGTTCAGTCCAGTAAAATATTTTAAGTCATTGGGCGTTATTTCTGATGAGAATCGAAAGTTTGTGAAGGGCTATATTTTTAATCGAAAATGGTTCCATGCAACGCCGGCCGGCATAAGTTGTATTTTGTGGAGTAATCGCAAAATTAACGAGACAAAGATTCAACTTGAAGTATTTGATGTGAATGAAAACGAGCAAATAAAGAAAATAACATCATTTGATGTTAAGAGAGTGAATTCTTCTTTTAATAATTATCAAGAAAAATACAAAGGAAATAATTCTTGCGGTGTGTTTTGTAATAGCTCTGGCTATGAAGAAACAAACAAAAGAACCGAAACAGTTAGTTATGACGATGAAGACGTGTTGGCCTATTTTTGTCTCGTTTCTGCCAGTTTCGATTTGGGGCGATTGGCATACTTTAATGGGCGCGGATTTTATTTGACGAAAGAAAATTATTACAACAAACTGCCTCTGTTTTGTGCCAAAAGCTATCCTCAAAACTTATGGTACGAAAAAGATGTTGTTTATGTTTGTGCTGATAAAGGGGATGAATATACGAAAAATGCGGAGTTGTTGAAAAGGTCGCTCATTTATACCTGTTTGTCTCCCAAAAATCATTGTGTTTCTTTTAGGGCTAGCAATGATAAGATTTATTTGAATGAGTTGTGCTTTGATGATGGAACTGTATCAAGTGAGAAGTTGAATGATTTGAATTTAACACGAGAGGAACAAGACTTGATCCAATTGTGGCGATTGGTCTTACTGGCTGCCAGATTAACAAAAAATTATAATCCTAATTTTAAATACGGTTCATATCAGATATCCAGCGAATTAAATACGTATCAAGTTGACGAAAATGGCACTAAGATTTATGATTATAACGAGCTTAATGGTTATTTGGAAGTTTTAAAAACAAAACTTAAAGAGTATTACGAAAGAAATATAGTGTCTTTATTGTTTGAGTATGAATTGCTAAAATAGATATTTTTGTGGTGATCTTGTTGTATTTTTAAGCGGTGTATGCTGTTTGATGGGATAGTGAAATTGTCGCTATCCCTTTATGTTTGTTAAAAGTACTATGTTTTAAAGTTGTTGCTGTATTTAATTTCTGCAAATGTTTTTGCTTTTTGCTTGTGCTAATGTGTAGTGTTTCGATGGTGTGGCAAGATGTGTTTTGTTTTGATTTTTATTATTTTTCAAAAAATAGCTATTTGTTCCAAATTGCTATGGACTTGCAATTTTGATGGCGAAAAATGCCCCCACGGTTAGAACGCACATTTTGCTAAGCTTGTTGAACTTTGGCTGTGATTGGCTTTGATGCGTGAATCGTTTGTAAATTTCAATTTTTACAAAAATATTTTGCAAAAAAAGGTGTAAATCATTGACATTGTGGGCATATAGTGGTATATTGATAGCAGAAGTTAGCAATCAATCATTGAGAGTGCTAACACTCTCACAAAATTTGTGTTAGAAAACAAAAGGTGAACAAATGCTTTCCGGAAGAAAGAAAAAAATACTTTGTGCCGTCGTGGACGGTTACATCGACAAAGCATCGCCCATAAGCAGTAAGGACATTCAGGAAAACTATTTGCCGGAATGTTCTTCCGCTACCATACGCAACGAACTGTCAGCGTTGGAAAGCATGGGCTACCTTGTTCAACCGCACGTTTCGGCAGGACGCATCCCGTCGGAAAAGGCTTTTCGCTTTTATGTTGACGAATTGGCAACCACCGAGCCGTTGACGGAGCAGGAAATCGAAGTTATTCGCAAGTACTTTTTCCGCAAGATCACAACGCTGGAAGACGTTGTAACGGCGGTGACGCACGTTATTTCCGAAGTTACCAACTACACGTCGGTGGTGGTGAAATCGGATATGTCTGACAAAATCGTGGCCATTCGACTTGTGGATTTGTACAACGGCAAAATGTTGGCGGTTATCGTCACCGATTCGCGCGTGTTGAAGGACGGCATCGTGGACGTTCCGGAAGAATTCACCGAAAGAATTTTGCAAGACGCCGAGCGTTGGCTCAACAAGTTGTTTGTGGGCAAGCACGTTTCGGAATTTGTCAATTTCGACTATCCGTTTGCGCTTGTTAACGACGAATTCAAGCAGTACAACGCCGTGTTCAAAAAAATAATCGACGTGCTGAAAAAGGTGTCGTTGGAAAACGGCATGGACGTGGAAACGTACGGCGAAAACAGAATTTTCCAACATAGCGAGTATTCAGACGTTGCCAATGCGGAAAAATTCTTGTTGCAAATGGAGCACAAACAGCAAATTGCACAGTTGTTCACCGACGACGGCGGCGAAGACGGTGCCGTAACAATAAAAATCGGCAGTGACGACAACGCACCCGAAGGTTGTGCAGTGGTAACGACGCGTGTGCCGTTCGGCGACAACGTCAGCGGTTCTATCGGCGTTATCGGGCCAATGCGCATGAACTACAAAAAGGTTTTGTGCGTTTTGGATAAAATTAGTAGTTTAGTGATAGATTTGATAGGGAAGGGCGATAAATGAGCAAAGAAAAGAAAGTGACTGTTGAAGCGACCGTCGAACCGGAAACGGTTGCGGAAAAAACGGAAAATTTGGAAGAAAAAATTGAACAGTTGCAAGCGGAAAACGCAAAATTGCAAAAGACCGTTGATAGATTGCAAAGTTCGGCGGATAAATCCGACACCTACTTGAATCAGCTTGTTGCCATCAAAAACGATTTTGACAGTTACAAGCGCAGAATGAGGGTGAACGCCGAACAATCTCGTTTGGAAGGGGTGCAAAGTGTGGCTCTCAAACTTATCGAAATTGCCGATACGTTTGAAATTGCACGGAAGCATTTGACGGACGAAGAAACTATTCGAGCATTCGAAATGGTGCATCAACAATTTGTTCAAACGTTAAATGGGCTTGGCATTTTCGAAACGGACGTGAAGGGTAAGGAATTCGACCACATGACTATGAACGCACTGTCGCAAATGGACTACGGTGAAGAAAACAGCGGCAAGGTTGTGGAAGTGTACAAAAACGGCTACGTTATGGGCGAAAAAGTTTTGCGCTATGCCGAAGTTATCGTGGGTGCGTAAATGAGAAACTGTATTCGATGCAACGCCCCGATGGTGGAAGATTTGACCATACGTCCAAGCGACGCAAATGCATTAACCGTTTGGAACAAAGGCGTGTTTGCCGGTTCTCTTGGCAAAGTGACGTGTGCTGTTTGTCCGCAGTGCGGCTACGTCGAAATGTACCTTGCGGACACAGAAAAAATTCAAAAGTTACAACACAAAGATTGATCGCAAACTAAATTCGATACCTACTTTCCGCAAAAGGAAAGAAAGCAAATAAACTAGTTAAAAATAAAGGAGATATATATTATGGGAAAAATTATCGGTATTGACCTTGGTACTACAAACAGCTGCGTAGCAGTGCTCGAAGGCGGCGAATCCGTCGTTATCACCAACGCAGAGGGCAACAGAACAACTCCGTCCATTGTCGGTTTCACTAAGGACGGCGAACGTCTTGTCGGTCAGGCGGCAAAACGTCAAGCAGTCGTAAACGGCGACAGAACGGTTTTGTCTATCAAACGTGAAATGGGTTCTAACTATACCGTGGATATCGACGGCAAAAAGTACTCTCCGCAAGAAATTTCCGCAATCATTCTTGGCAAACTCAAAGCGGATGCAGAAGCATATTTGGGCGAAAAAGTGACGCAAGCAGTCATCACCGTTCCTGCTTATTTCTCGGACGCTCAACGTCAAGCAACCAAAGATGCAGGTAAAATTGCAGGTTTGGAAGTTTTGCGTATCATCAACGAACCCACGGCAGCAGCACTTGCCTATGGTTTGGATAAGGGCGAAAACAAAAACCAAAAGATTTTGATCTACGACTTTGGCGGCGGCACGTTCGACGTTTCCATTTTGGAAATCGGCGACGGCGTGTTCGAAGTGTTGGCAACCAACGGTAACAACCGTTTGGGCGGCGACGACATCGATAAAGTTGTCATGGACTACCTCATTGCAGAATTCAAGCGCACAAGCGGCATCGATTTGTCCAACGACAAGCAAGCATTGCAACGTTTGAAAGAAGCAGCGGAAAAAGCAAAAATCGAATTGTCTTCCGCATTGAAGACGACTGTATCTTTGCCCTTCATAACGGCAGATGCTACAGGTCCCAAACACTTGGAAATTGAAATTTCCCGTGCAAAATTCGAAAGCCTTATCGACGGTATCATCAAAAAGACCATCGAACCCATGAAAAAGGCTATGTCCGATGCAGGCGTTTCCAACAACGACTTGAACAGAGTTATTTTGGTTGGTGGCTCCACCCGTATTCCCGCCGTTGTCGAAGCAGTCAAGAATTTCAGCGGCAAGGAACCCTACAAAGGAATCAACCCCGACGAATGCGTTGCTATCGGTGCATCCATTCAAGGCGGCGTTTTGGGCGGCGAAGTGAAAGACG
>CAZADD010000024.1:0-18070 GCA_964483825.1 uncultured Oscillospiraceae bacterium | reverse complement strand
ACTATTGACAACTTCAATATTATTAACAACATCTAACTGCTTTCTGACTGCAATACTTATTGAAAGATATTAACTATTGACAACTTCAATATTATTAACAACATCTAACTGCTTTCTGACTGCAATATCTGTTACTATATTTAGCTGTCAACTACGCTCGTTTCACCGCTATTTCTAACGGTTTGGCTACGACACGCTTGCGCCACAAAACAAAAGTCCCGTCTTGCGATGGGACTTTTGAATTGCACTTTGCGCACTACTCGAATTGTTCCGTTTCGTCGGTCGAATCAGGCGCTTGCTCGCCAACTTCCTTTTCACAAGGCGGAAACGCTCGTTGCTTGGCCTTTTGGAAAAGCAAAACCAGCGGATAAAACGCCACCGGAAAAAGCACTGCATTGCACACCACGTGCGTTACGTAGAAGGAAATTCCCGCAACATACACGGCGGCAAAACGCTTGGCAAAATTGGAAAAATCCACAAAAAAACCGCCGTTAACAAAGCCGATCACCGTGTCCACGGCCGAAGTCATCACGCCGAAAGCCGCCGTTAGCACCACGGCAATCACCGTTGCCAACACCACCGTCAAAATTTTGTTTTTGACAAGTTTTTTAAGCAAGCAAAAGGACAGCGCAACGGCGTTCCAATGCACAATATATTGAATAATCCAAGTTCCCATGCCGTAGATAACCATGTCCAACGCAATGAACACGAACACGGCGGGGACGGCAACGGATGCACCGAACACGAATGCGCACGAAGCAATTATAAGCGTGACCATTTCCACGTTGGGAATTGCCGCCAACGCTTCCTTGCCGCCCACAAGCAATGCGGCAAACATTGCCGTTATGCACAAACGCAACGCTGTATTTTTGGTTTTGCTTGACGTTTTTTTCACTTTATCCAACCCAAACAATCACATCGATATAAATTACGCAACCTTTTTGTATGCTCATTTCCGCACAACCGACGGCACTTGTTTTGACAATTACTCCGTCACAGTCATAGGTTGTTACATAGGCACTTTGGTCAAAATCTTTTTCCACGGAAGTGTAGAGATACACATACTCGTTTTGTGCGCCCTCGTGCGGAAGTTGATCGAATTTGTTGATAAATCCGTTGTTGAGTTCCAACGTCACGTCAGAGTTGTCGCGAAGGTATTCCAACACGTTCAGCAGCGAACTTTCTTCCGAAAGCCCCGTTCGCTCGTTAAGTGTAATGACAAAGTACTTGTATTTTTCCTCGCCCACCTTTTCCACAACAACCATTTCGTCTTCGGCAAGTTCGGGCAAATCCAACTCTTCCAACGTTATTACTTTGGGTTTTTGCACACATGCGGCAAAACACAGCGTAACAACCAGCATTGCGACAGCCAAAATCCACGTCAGCAGTCTTTTGTTTTTCATGATTTTCTCCTTTCGACATTATGTCGAGTTCGACAAAGCACACCGAACAAATGATTTTCTGCAACCGTTCCTTCAACGAAAAAGCCGCCCGAAAAGGACGGCAGAGGTTTTTTGCAACACAAAAAGACAGCCGTTTCTTTTCATCGAAGAAATGCTTTGAAAAAATTTCGGTCGGGCATTCGGACTTGTTGCCAAAGGCACTTACCGTAGCGGGACTGTCGATGATTTTCACACCGTTCCCCCACAAAGCACGCCACGACTTTTCCGCAAAATGCGGCGCGTGCACCCGAAACTATTGGGTTGTGTGTTTATTCTAGCACATATTCCGTTTTTTGCAAACAAAAAGAGCAACGCCGCAAAAACGTTGCTCTGTTATTTTGTTGTTTGTTAGTCCTTGTTTGTGCTTTCAACAACCGTCAAAGTGATAGTTGTGGAAGAAGACTTTGTCGTTCCGGGGATGTAGTTGTTTTTGGTTGTGGGGTTGAACTTCACAACGGATACACTGCCACTGGAAAGAGAGAACACGTAGGTGATTGTTTTTCCGCCAAAGTCGAAGGAAAGAACGTCGGGCACCGACCATCCGGTTGCAGAAGTGGACAAGCTGTAAGCATAAGCCACAGGTTGTGCGTTTTCTGCGCTGAGATCCAATTTGTAGGAAACACTGTTCGTCGTGTAGTACAACGTGTCGCCTTCCAACTTGTTCAAAGTGATTGCGCTGCCGTATTGAGAGGGATCCAAAACTTGCGTTTTGTCGCTGCCGTCGCCGCTAGCGCACCAAATGCCGTACATAGAAACGGGGGCTTCTTCCGGTTGAGCCGTATAAACAACTTTTTCGCCCCATCCAAAGAAAGAGGAGGGAATTGTGTACAATGCAACGCCGTTCTTTTCGGATGTTGCAAAATACAACTTGGAAATTGTGTCTTGGCTTGCGGTGTAGTACACGTATTCGTTGTTAACGGACTTGATTGTGTAGGAATTTGCGTGGCTGTGACCTTCGTGACCTTCTTCTACTTCGTTTTTAACAAGTACGCTGTGTTCCGTCTTGCCGATTTCGTATTGACAAATAGAACCGTCTTTATCCAAGAAATACACATAGTCGCCCGAGAATTGTGAAGAAGTGATATCTTCGCAAATAACGGTGGATTCTTTCACGACGCTATTTGTAAGGGTGAAAGTGCAAAGTTTGCTATCCAAAACGTAGGTTGCGCACACTTTGTCGCCGATTTGTGAAAGTTTCAAAACGGGAGAGTTTGTATCGAACACAAAGTGACGTTGCATATCTCCGCCGCCCAAATCGTAGCTGGCAAGAACAAGTTGACTGTTCAAAATGTTGCCGTTAGCATCCAATTCGTTGTTGGGGGTGGTGATATAAATTCTGTCGTTGAAAATGTAGATACCGTTCAAGGAAGTGTTAGAAGTGTTGCCCGTGTAGTAGAAGTTGGGAACAACCGTTTCTGCACCGCCGATACCGTCAACAACGTTCCTCAACGCTTCGTTGGTGATTTCTTCCGGTTTGCCGGCAACAACCTTGGTGATTGCATCCGTCAACTTGGAAGAAGTTGAGTCCTGAACGTTGATGTTGATGATTTTTTCAAGATCGGCAATTTTGATACGCACGATAGAACCGGTGCGGATATCCGAATTGTAGCTGTTGCTGGAAGAATAGGAACTTTGATATCCGTTAACGTAGTAGATATAATCTCCGTAGCGAACTGCAATACCGCCGTTACCTTCCGCCGTTGCACTTTCCGGCTTGGTAACAGGTGTGAATTTGCCGGTGGGGTTGCATGCGGAAAACACCATGATGGTGCAAGCAAGCACTGCCACAAGCAAAATTAAAGTTTTTTTAATAGACTTTTTTGCAAACATTGTAAAATACTCCTTATGTAGATACTACATAGGCTTTAATTATACGGCATATTTTGCAAAAATGCAACACTTTTGAAGTACTTTTCAATAGAAGGTGGGACATTGTAAGACAAACATGTGACCGTTTTTTGAAAATCATATTGAAAATTATATGCGAAAATCTATGTTATTGTTTCCCGACAGCTTTGCAAGTAGGATTGTTTAACATTTCACCGACAATTATGCACCCGTCATAATCTTTTTTGAATATTTTTGTAATTAACTATTGACTTTTCAAAAAGATGGAAGAAAAATTGTTTGGCAACGAGCTTTTATTATCCATTGACCGCACGGCTGAAATTCCTTTGCCAAAATGCCGACACAAACGATTAAAAGAAACTTTTTGCCACTCGTTTGGCAAAATGCGGTTGCTCTTGACCGCTTCTTGGTGGGAGCCTTTGCGTTTTGGAAAAGTGAAATGCAATTTTGGCGGCAAACGGCGAAAGAAAACAGTAGACCTTTGCGGTGAATTGTATAAATGTTACTTTTTGAGGCTAGAACCGTACTGCGACATCAGTTTGCCGGTATACGACAACGAAATACACAACCTAATCTTGGATGATAGCATGGTCGAGAATTTTGCAAATTGCATACACCTCTTGTTAAGAATTGCCCACAATAACAACCTTCGTCTTGTTCCATGCGCCGTTAGATACACAGCGACGCACCGACGAGCCGATTTTTGTAGTGTTCAAAAGGAGCGTTATTTCCACAAAAACGCAAGGCGTTGCCGCAAAAAAAACGTCAAACAGTTTCCGGCAAGGTGGTTATTTGCCCCGTATTTGCATCTTGAAACAGCATCCAAAACCCTGTGGGCTTGTTTTCCACCAAAACGAAATCTTTGTCGTCCACGGCTTTTTCTTCTGCAGGCAAGCCGTAGCAAATGTACCGCACCACACCTTCTTGTTGCAACACGCCCAAAACAAAATATTTTTCCGACGAGGGGAAATCTATGCGCACAAAAAAAGAGTGCTCGTACCGTTTTATAAGTGGATAGTAAGGCGGAAATTGCACAAAAACCTTGCTTATTTCCGCTTTTACGGAACAATAGTAATCGGTGTTGCTGCCGGAAGCATAAAACCGTTCGAATGCCGCACTGTACTCCTTCACGCTTTTGTAACGGCTGTCAGCATCCCGTTTTAGCTTTTGAACATCCACGCCGTCGTAGAAATTTTGCGTGGAAGCAACAAACTTTTCGTAGAGGGTGGCTTCGTCTTGCGTGATGTAGGCGGACAAGTTGCGGCGCAGTTGCGGACAAAAATTTTTAGTGCCCAAAACGGCCTGCGCAACCTCGTGACACTCCTCTTCCTTTTTCACCAATAGACAACTGACGTTTTCCAAGTTTTTTAGCGGCACCGAAAACACGTCGTTGTTAAGCGTGGAAAGAGAATGCACCTCCACTTCACCATCGAAAGACAGCAAAATCCACCACTCACCAAAAGTGGAAATATCCACGTTTGTGACAAAAACCGTTACATTGGTTTGACGGGTGTTTACCAACTTTACCATGCCGCAAATTTCCTTGTTGCGCTCGGCAAAACGAGAATCGGTTTGTTGCAAAATTAAAATGCGTTTACAAAACATTTGCCCCGCTCCTTGTGAATTGTTTGTTTCAATGATACTATTGTATTCGTGCAAACAAAAGAAATATCGCGTCGAATTTTGCCGTTTTTGCACTACGAAAGCGGCGGAGCCGCCAGTGAAAAGTGAAAAGTGAATAGTTGAGGCACGTTAGGAAAAGCCTTTTGTTCTCCACAACATATTGCAAAACACAGTTTCATTAACGCCGCCTTTTCTTTTTTCTTTTCTCTCTTATCTTTTAACTGGTAGCGATTTATCGCTGCTCTTGCCCTCTCAGTCACCTGCGGTGACAGCTCTCCCAGAGTGAGAGCCAAGGGCAACTGCGTTGCCAAAAGCACAGAAAAAAGACGAACGACGGTTCGTCTTTTTTTGTTTTGAATTTAAGTTCAATGATTATTTTTTGAATTTACCTATCGTTTAGGCTCAGTGATTGTTTTTTTTGAATCTACTTGCCGTTCAAGTTCAATAAACATTTTTTTTGAATTTATTTCGTTCAAAATCTACAAACTGTTTTTTTTGAATTTATTTAGATACAGTTTCACCGAATGTTTTGTTTTGAATTTACTTGGCATCAAGGTCCACTGAATGTTGCGACAAGTCGTTCAGGTGGCTGGTGGCACGAATTTTTTCCAAAATGGCTTTCATTGCCAAATCCATTGCACTGTTTTCGCGGTAGTCGCCCTTCACATAGAAGTCAACACGCTCGTCGTCCACAAGATAGGTTGCGTCTTCCGGCTTGCGATAAACGCCGATTGCATAGCCGCCGCGTTGACGGGTCAGTTTCATGCTGGGAACGTCGGTCAATCCGTCACCGATATAAATCATGTTTTCAAACGGAACAACACGTTCGTCTTTTGGCATGTACATGTTCAATTTTTTGTGTTCGCCAACGTTTTCCACGCCCTTGTTGATGCGATACAAGAACTGCGTTTTGGACGTGTAGTTGATGGCAACCGCCGGCCAAACGGGCACACCGTTTTCGTCGTAGACGTAGTCGCACGCAAACACGTTGTAGAATTCCTTGGCAATGTCGCACCCTTCGATCATGGGTTTGAGGCCGCAAGAAATGATGTAGTGTCGCACTTCCAAGCCCAAACTTGCGCCGTAAGCGTTTATGCGTGAAAACCAACTTTTGACACCGCTGAAAAACTTCACGTCTTTGCCCATTTCACGCAAAGTGTCGGCAGAAAGATTCAAGCCTTTTTCCTTGGCTTGCTTGGCCATCAAATACATGTACGCCAAAATGTGGTCCATGTGCAAGGCGTGTGAAGTTTCGTCGCACTGGTGCCAAAATTCTTCCGCAGTGATACCCAATGCAGGAATAAAGGTGAATTCTTGCATATCTTTGGTGGAAAGGGTGTTGTCGAAGTCGTAGATTACAGCAACTATCGGTTTTGACATAGGAACCTCCGTTTGATAAATTTTACTTGTTCAATTTGAAAATAACTGCCGTTTGAGGGGCAAGTTTGGTTGTTTTTTCGTCCGTTGCGGCACAGCCCACTTCCAAAAGTTTTTCGCCCACGGCAACGTCCATGGTTTGTTCCCCGTCCGTGGGATTGATTGCCACGGCAAGGTTACCACGGCGGTAGCACAGCACGCTGCTGTCTTCGCACACCAAAACTTCAAAGTCGCCGTCCGCTTGCAAATCCTCGTTATCGTGGCGCAGTTGAACAACACGGCGCACGAAATTCCACAAAGAGTTTTCGTCGGCCATTTGTTGAGCGACACACGGTGCGTTGGGTTGGTCGTCCACTTGCAAGTACAAATCCTTTTTATCGGCGGTGGAAAATCCAAGATTTTTCTTGGTTGCATCCCATTGCATGGGCGTGCGTGCACCTGTACGGTTGTAGCCGCCTTCCTTGGAAGTTTGCGGAATAAAGCGCATACCTATTTCGTCGCCATAGTACATGAACGGCACGCCGGGCATTGTGAAAATGAACGTATAGGCCAAGCGAAGTGCCCTTTCATCAAGATTGTAGCTTATGCGGTCGTTATCGTGGTTGCCGGAAACGATACTCATGTAGCCGTTGCCCTTGGATTCTTGGTAGTCACGAAGATACCTTTCCATAAAGGTTGCGGCCGGCATGTGTGCGGACTTGCAAAAATAACTGTCCTTGCCGTTGCGGAAACCAAGTTGGTTGAGCGTGCCTTGGTGACAAAGCACAAAGTCGCAGTGGAACCCTGCCATGTTAATGGCACGGTTTGCGTTGCACCACTCGGAAACCATCATTGCTTCGGGATATTCGGCATCCAACATTGCACGGGCTTTGCGCCACAACGAAGCCGTAGCCGTCTTTTCCTCGTCGTTTTTAACCAAGCTATCCGCCATATCCACACGGAAGCCGTCACAGCCACGGTCCAACCAAAAACGCATAACGTCCAAAATGGCATCGAAAGCGCCTTGCACACGCTCGTCGGTGTAGGGAATTTGCCAAGACGGTTGAGTGATTTCGTTGAAACCGAAGTTCAGCGCCGGTTGACTGTTGAAAAAGTTGAGCATGTAGCTGCCGTCACGGTCAGCCATGCCTGTCACCCACAAATAACCTTGCGGCCTATCCCACACGCAGTTGGACCAAATGTATCTGTCGCTGTATTCGTTGCGTTCGGGCAAACGGCTTTGCTTGAACCATTCGTGTTGGTCGGAAGTGTGTCCGGGAACAAGGTCCAAAATGACGTGCATGTTGCGTGCGTGCGCTTGACGGAAAAGTTCGTACAAATCTTCGTTGGTGCCGTAGCGTGGAGCAACTTTTTTGTAGTCGGCCACGTCGTAGCCGGCATCCATAAAGGGAGAAAGATAGCACGGATTCAACCACAAAGCGTTGAAACCAAGTTGCTTGACATAATCCAACTTTTCAATGATACCTTGCAAATCGCCGATACCGTCGCCGTTGGTGTCGCAAAAACTTTGCGGATATATTTCGTAAAATACTGCATTTTTAAGCCATTGTGGCATATTTTATCTCTCCTTTGTTTTCAAAAATATTTTGAATGGCGGAAAAATCCTCATACAGTTATATATTACAACACTTTTTGCATTTTTTCAATAGTTTTGAAAAAACGTTGCACAAGTTTTGTGTGGTTTTTGCCAAAAACACACCCTTTTGCGCAAAAACACCCGTCAAACACGGTTTTTAGAAACACAAACTAGCACATTTTTACTTTCACACATTTTTGCTTTGGTACCGTTCGTCGCACACACGGCGCCAAAATTCTCTATTTCTGTATTTATACTTTGGGTTTGCGCATTTACTATATATTGACGCCACTTTTTTTCTGTGAGATATCTCATAAATTCAATACACACTCATTTGGGGCGATATTTTTACACACATGTGTACATAGTCTCGGCGCGCTTCTTTATTATACCACAAGAGAATTCTTTTGTTCATCGGTAAACCTCCATGGAACCACCGGACTATCCTGTGGTTTTCTTGGAAACAAAAAAAAGCAGCCTTTCGACAAAAGACTGCTTGTTTTTAACTATCCAAAAGTTGTTGTGCAAGTTCGATGGCGGTTAGTCGGCAATGAATTTTGCAACCAAGTCGGCCAATTCCGTTGCGTCGTCTACCGGCAAACCTTCGATAAGGCGTGCTTGTTGATACAAAACCTTGGCGGCATCGGTAAGTTTTTGCTTGTCCGTTTCCAACCAATTTGCAAGTTTTTGATAAACGGGATGATTGACGTTGATTTGTAAAACTTTGGTGGCGTTCACCTTGTTTTCTCCAACGTTGGGCATGTTGTTCAGCACCTTTTCCATTTCGATGGAAAGTTCACCTTCGGTGGTTATGCACACGGGGTGGTTGACGCTGTTTTTGCAACATTTTACCTTTGCAACGCTTTCTCCCAAAGCTTCTTTGATAAATGCGGAAAGATCGGCATTTTCGTCTTCCGATGCTTCCACGCTTTCGTCGGCAACGGATTTGAAGGGTTTTTCATCGTACGTTGCCAAAATTTTAAGCGCAAATTCGTCCACGTCGTCGGTAAGACACAGCACGTCGTAGCCTTTTTCCTGCACCTTGGCCACTTGCGGCAAATTTTTGATGCTTGCAACGCTTGCGCCCGTTGCGTAGTAGATGTTTTCCTGTCCCTCGGCAAGTTGTTCAACGTACTCTTTCAGTGTGATAAGTTTGTCGTTTTTCAAAGAATAGAACAACACCAAGTCTTTCAACTGTTCCTTTCTTGCGCCCCAGTTATCGTACAAGCCGTACTTCAACTGCAAACCGAATTCTTTCCAGAATTTTTCGTACTTTTCACGGTCGTTTTTCAACACCGATGCCAATTCCGACGTGATTTTCTTTTCCACGTTGGCGGCAATAAGTTTAAGTTGGCGGTTTTGTTGAATGGTTTCGCGAGAAATATTCAGCGTCAAGTCGCTATCCACCAAACCTTGCACGAAACTGTAACAATCGGGCAACAAATCTGCGCAACAATCGGTGATAAGCACGCCGTTGGTGTACAACTTCAAGCCTTTTTCGAAAGATTTTTGGTAGTAGTTGTAGGGGGCGTGAGAGGGAACGTAAAGCAACGCTTTGTACTCTACCGCACCTTCCGCCGATGTGTGAATAACATGCAACGGCTTGTCGTAGCCGAAAAAGTTATCGGAATAGAAGTTGTCGTACTGTTCTTCCGTGATATCCTTTTTGTTTTGCTTCCACAACGGCATCATGCTGTTCACGGTAGCCCAATCTTGCTTGCTTTGGTGTTCGTGCTCGTGTTCGCACTCTTCACAATCGCAATCTTCGTCGTGAGAAACGGTGCTCCACAGTTTGATGGGATAGCGTATGTAGTCGGAATACTTTTTGATAAGGCTGCGCAATTTGTATTCTTCCAAGTACTCGGAATAGTTTTCCCCTTCGGCATCCGCCTTCAAATTCAAGGTTATTTGCGTGCCACGTTCAAAATCTGCCGAACTTTCGCAAATTTCGTACCCTTCCGCACCGTTACTTTGCCACAAATTGGCGCTGCCTTCTTGGGTTTTGGATAGTACCGAAACTTTTTCCGCCACCATAAACGCCGAGTAGAAACCAACGCCGAATTGACCTATCACGTCCACGTCGGCACCTTCTTCCAACGACTTTTTGAAACTTTCGCTGCCGCTTTTTGCAATGGTGCCCAAATTGTTTTCCAATTCTTCCGCCGTCATGCCTATGCCGTTATCGGAAATGACAAGGGTGCGGCTGTCTTTATCTGCACGAACCTTTATCTCCAGCGTGGATCTATCCAACCCCGAACCGTCCGTCAAACTTTTGTAGGCAAGTTTATCCAGTGCGTCGCTGGCGTTGGATATCAATTCACGAAGAAAAATATCCTTGTTGGTGTAGATAGAGTTGATCATTATGTCCAAAACCTTTTTGGACTCCGTTTTGAATTTTTTCATTTTTTCCTCACTGCAAGCTCGTTCCGCTTCCGAAACGGCCAAAATAATTTTCAAATATAACTTTGCAACCGTGTTGCGCCTTGGTTGCTTTCGCGCGCACACGCGTGCGTATATATAATGTTGCACCCAAAATATCCGTTTCGTCGGTGAGCAACGCCGCACGTATCTACCGTTGTTGTGCCATTTTACGAGAGCAACACAACGCCGTGCATTTTACCGTTCGCACACTGCCGTTTCGTTTGCGCGCGCGTATATAAATAAAGTTGCGTCGGGAGCAATGCCGCATGTTGTATTTTTGCGCCGCACCGCTGTTGTAAAAGAAACCGCTGCTTCTCAAAAAGTTTGCACACATATTTACACGAAATGCCTAAATGGTTTCCGCGAAAACTCACGGTGAATGTTTTGTTTGCTCGAATCCGCCACCTCTACTTGCATGCGTATATAAATAAGGTTGTGCTGATGTTGCGACGAACTGTCACCCACAAAAACGCTTGCGGTCTTCCTTATACAGCGGCAACAACTTGGCTCTGCAAAAAGACGGTTATTTTTCAAACGAACGGTGCATGTTTCGGCTATTCGAGCGCACTGCAGCCTTTGCCTTACCTGCGTGTGTTCGGTGCCACTAAATAATATATCCGTTGGGCGGTTTTGTCAACACTGCAAAAACACGACGAGCCCACTTCGACAAAAAAAACTTTACGTAACGGTGCCGTTACAAAACCGTTGCGCTATTAAGTTTTTGGGGTGCGCACAAGTTTTTCCACGCAAGTGTGCAATGCCACCGTTAACGCTTTCGCAAGCGCTTGCCGTTTTTGACTAAAAAACAGCCCTCTGCGCAAAACTTTTGGAGGGAATGCGACAGAGGGTGTGTTTTTTTCACGCATTAGACGTTACGCACCGTGGCAAAACTCCAACTACTCGATGTTGATGGAATGAGTGCTGTTTTCGGGTTTTTCCTTGGGTACGACAATTTCCAAAACGCCGTTGTTGTATTTTGCCTTGATAGCTTTTTCGTTTACATCGCCAAGATAGTAGCTTCTGCTGCAACTGAATGCACGCTCTCTGCGAATGTAGTTGACGTTTTCGTCCTTTTCCGCTTTCTTGGCAGAAACGGTGAGATAACCGCTTTCGTATTTCAACGAAATGTCGTTCTTTTCGAACCCGGCCATTTCAACGTCCATCAAATATTCCTTTTCCGTTTCCTTGATATCCGTTTTCATAACCGACGCTTCTTCATCGACGTAGAAAGGACGGAAAAAGTTGTTGAATGCATCTTCAAATATATCGCTGTTTCTTCTGGTAAGATAGTTTTTCATAGTAGTTTCTCCTTTTTTGTTTTATATTTTTGGGGAACGCTTGGCGTGCCACAATTCAAAATTGTTATTTTTTTTTGGCAATCTCTTGTTTTGATTGTTAGCACTCTTTCCGTTCGACTGCTAACATTATACCACCTTTGGTGTATTTGTCAACACTTTTTACAAAAATTTTTCAACTTTTTTTAAAAAAATATACCAAGGAAGAAAAAAAAATAACTACAAAACAACTGAAATTGCTCTTGTAGCGCACAAATATGTTCTATTGCTTCAAGCAAACCAATGCACTACCCCAAAAAACATTCTTGAAAAATGCAAAATTGGGAAAAGGGACAATAATATTTAATTTTGCCTTTGCCGCCGCTCTGCTCGCAACTGTAGCTTTTTTTGCAATTTCATATTGACTAAATTACACTATTATGCAAATTTTATACTTCCGCATTACACAAAATTGTCAACAACTCAGTTTTTATATTTCCGCTTTACATAAAACTGCAAATAATTCGGATTTTATATTTCCGCTTTGCACAAAATTGTTGATAACGTGTATTTTGTGTAATATAAGCGAATAAAATTTGAACAACGAAATTTTTATGTTGCCAAGTATACAAAATTTTTTACATTATCGATTTTCTTTTGAATAAGTAAAGCCAACAGGTCACGGATGCTTTGATCCGCGGCCTGTTTTGTTGTGAAAACGGCCAAGGGAAACCTTGGCCGTGTTGAATTTTGAGTACTATTTTGCTTTGAGAAATGGCTATTCTTCCGCAACGTATCCCCAAACGACAGGGCAACAAGCCGATAGCCCCCATGCAGAATTCCAAAGGTTCCATTCAGAACTCCAACCGTCCGGTTGCGATTCGGCTTCGCAGTAGATTGTAAGATTGTAGCAATTGTCGAATATCCGGAAACCTATCGACGTGACACTGGATGGAATAACAATGCTTGTGAGACTGGTGCAACTGGAGAAGGCAGCGGAGCCTATTGATGTTACACTATTTGGACTATTTACGCTTGCAAGACTGCTGCAACCATAGAAAGCATAGGAGCCTATCGACGTGACATTATCCGGAATTACAATGCTAGTAAGGTCGCTGCAGCCAGAAAATGACCACTCGCCTATCGATGTAACACTACCATCAGTTGGGATAATACTGTTTTTACAACCAACGACCAAAGTTTTTGATTTTGTTCTTATCAAACAATTTCCGTCACTGTGATAAACAGTGTTTCCTTTTGCTACAGTTATACTATCTAGATTACTGCAGCCATAGAATGCTCCAAGGCGTATCGATATGACACTAGATGGAATTTCTATGCTTGTGAGGCTGCTACAACAATAGAATGTGCCCGAGTCAATCGATGTAACACTTGACGGAATTGCAATACTTGTGAGACTGCCACAACCACTGAATGCATAGTGACCTATCGATGTGACGTTATCCAGAATTACAATACTTGTGAGACTGATGCAATCACGGAAGGCATAGTCGCCTATAGAAGTCACGTTATTTGGAATTTTAATGCTTGCGAGACTGATGCAATTGTAGAAGGCTGAGGAGCCTATCGAATCAAGTTGACTGTTTTCGCCAAACGTCACGCTTGCGAGACTGTAGCAATTGCAGAAAGCACTGTGGCCTATTGATGTGACACTTGAAGGAATTTCAATGCTAGTGAGACTACTACAACCACTGAAGGCAGCGGGGCCTATCGATGTGACACTATCATCAGTTGGGATAATACTGTTTCTACAACCAGCGATTAATGTTTTTGTTGTTGTTTCAATTAGGCAATTCCCATCACTGTGATATACAGAATTTTCTTTTGCCACAGTGATACTTTCGAGACTACTACAACCGGAGAAGGCCTCGTAGTCCATTGATGTGACAGGAAAAGACGTTCCATTGTAAGTTACAGAAGACGGAATAGTTGCAGAAACAACATTGCTTGGTTGCCGAACAACTGTTGCAACACTGTCTTTCAATGCGTAGCGTATTCCATCAATAACGGCATAGATGTTTCCGTCATCTGCAACTTCATTGTTGTTGCAATCCCACACAACGGGGCAATTTGAGTTCCAATTAGAACCCCAACCGCTTGGTTCAGATTCCGCTTCGCAGTAGATTGTGAGACTGCTGCAACCAGAGAAGGCATAGTTGACTACCGACGTGACATTGTCTGAAATTATGATATTTGTGAGATTGCTACACCCCGAGAAAGTCCAACAGTCTATCAATGTAACATTGTTTGAAATTACAATACTCGATAGACTGCTACAATCGTGAAAGACACCATTACCAATTGACGCGACACTATCAGGAAGGATTATACTTATTAAACCACTGCAACCAGAGAAGGCAGAATCGCCTATCGATGTAACACTATTTGGAACTTCAATGCTTGTGAGACTGCTACAATCGTAGAAAGCATAGTTGCCTATCAATATAACGTTATCTGAAATTTCAATGTTTGTGAGGCTGCTACAACCGTAGAAAGTGGCTTCGCCTATCAATGAGACATTGTCTGGAACCACAATGCTTGTGAGACTGCTACAATCGTAGAAAGCACGGTTATTTATTTCCGTTACGGTTGACGGAATTTCAATATTTGTGAGACCGTCGCAACCTAAAAAGGCTGCTTCGCCTATCGATGTGACACTATCCGGAATAACAATACTTGTAAGATTACTGCAACTTGAAAATGCACATTTTCCTATTGATGCAAGTTGACTGTTTTGGCCAAACGTTACGTTTGCGAGACCGCTACAATTGTAGAAGGCATAGGGGCCTATCGACATGGCACTTGACGGAATTTCCAGTTCTGTTACAAGTTCACCATTCAAGTACAAATTGTGCGCATAATACAATGGGTTAGAGGCGTAGTCACCAAACTCAATATTGCACCAAGCTGTTAGGTCTGTTATGTGTACCGCCGTGAGACTGCTACAATCGTCAAAAGCATATTCACCTATCCATATAACACTTGATGGAATGACAATGCTCGTGAGGCTACTGCATCTGCAGAAAGCTGAGGCACCTATCCATTTCAACTGACTTTTTTCATCGAAGGTTATGTTTGCAAGACTACTGCAACCACTGAAAGCCCCCCAATCTATCGAAGTGACGCCAGACGGAATTTCAATGTTTACAAGACTACTACAAGCTACGAATGCATAACATCCTATCGAGGTGACACTGGACGGGATTTCAATGTTTGTGAGACTGCTGCAACCGTAGAAGGCAGAGTCGCCTATCGAAGTGACACTGCCGTCTTCCGGAATAACGCTATTTTTACAACCAGCGATCAAAGTTTTGGTTGCAGTTTCTATCAAACAATTTCCTTCACTGTGATAAACCGGATTTTCTTCTTCCACAATGATACTTGCAAGACCGCTACAATACGCAAAGACATTGTTGTCTATCGAAGTGACACTTGATGGAATGACAATGCTCGTGAGATTGCTACAACCAGAAAAGGCTTCTGCTCCAATTGCGCTCACTGGTTTTCCATGGTGTTTTTCTGGAATTTTGACTTCAGTTATCTTATTTTCATCATTAGAATCCGAAACACCGGAAACAATATAATATTTTCCATCTTCGCTTATTTCGTATTTTATTAAGCCGCCACCAAAAGTGAGATTGCAAGCAGTAAGCACTAGCGTTGCAACAAGCAATGTCGCCAAAATTGCAACAAGCAACAGCTTTCGAATTTTCCTCATTTCATTTCCTCCTCTTTTTCGTATGTTTTTGCATACAAAATGCCACCTTAATTATACGCCGTGCCCCCCCCCCCGTTTGTCAATAGGTTGTTGAAAATTTGTTGGAAATTTGCGCCAAAAACACGGCAAAAGGTTCCCGGCGGCACTTTTATGCAGGTTTTTCAACATTCTTACAGTAATTTCAAAACAAAACGTCATGCTGCCTGTAGCAAAGAAATTTCAAAAGCAATTTCCGACAGCATTTTTGCAAACAAAAAAACAACGGCAAACAAACCCTTTTCGTCTTGTTTACTTTTTTTTGCGTCAAGTGCTTTTATTACAAGTGCGGCGTTTTTTCCAATCAACGGCGAACAAAATAATTTGCCACACGGTACACTTTGCAACTTTGCCCGTTTTGCACCTCTTTTTCGGTTGCCAAAAAGGCGGCGGTGCGATACAATACACAGGTTGCATTTTTCAACAAAAATTTGCACCAAGGATTTTTTTATGAAAACGAATACACATGAAATAGATATGACGCAAGGCGGTCTGTTTGCAAAAATAGTGGCTTTTGCGTTGCCATTGCTGCTCACTTCCGTTTTACAGTTGCTATTCAACTCGGCAGATATGATTATTTTGGGCAAATTTGTCAGCACCGATGCCGTTGGGGCGGTTGGTTCCACAAGTTCGCTCAATTCCCTTGTCATCAACGTGGCAATAGGGGTTTCCGCCGGCGCAGGAGTAGTTTTGGCAAGTGCCTACGGCGCAAACGACAAGGAATACGGCGACAAAATTTTGCACACTTCCATGATTATAAGCGTTGTTTGCGGTACCGTTATTGCCGTTGTGGGGTTCTTTGGCGCGCGCACCTTTTTGGAATGGATGGGAGCCACCGAACAACAAATAGACGACGCAACCACCTACATTCAAATAATATTTTTGGGCGCACCGTTCAACATGGTGTACAACTTCGGCGCATCCATGCTTCGTGCCACCGGCGACACAAAACGTCCGCTGATATTTTTGACAATTGCAGGCGTAATCAACGTTATCGTTAACATCATAAGCGTTGTGGTTTTTCAAATGGGTGTTGCAGGCGTTGCCATTGCAACAATTTTGAGCCAAGCAATATCCGCCGTGCTAGTTGTGATAACCATGATAAAAAACAAGGGTTTTTTGAAATTTTCCTTCAAAAAACTACGCATAGACAAACAAGCATTGAAAGACGTGCTGCGTTTGGGCGTGCCCACAGGCGTGCAAAGTTCGCTGTTTAGCGTTTCCAATGTGCTGTTGCAAAGTGCCGTGAACGGGTTTGGCAACATCGTTGTGAACGGAAGTGCCGTTTCGCATCAAATCGAGGGGTACGTTTACGCCGTGAACAACAGCATAGGCACCACGGCACTTTACGCAATAGGACAAAACTACGGAGCCAGAAACTACGCACGGATACGCAAAATTATCGGCATTGGCATCGGCTTAGCCACCGCTGCAGGACTTGCGGCCGGTTGGCTTGCAGTGCTGTTACACACGCCCCTTTGCAAACTTTTCGTAGACCAAAACGACGCGCCCGAAGTTATTGAACAAATAATTGCCGTTGCTTTCGAACGAATGCTGATAATTTGCGGAACGTATTTTATCGACGGAATTATGGAAGTTGTTTCGGCGGCGTTGCGTGGCATAGGCTACCCCACAACTTCGGCAGTTATTGTGCTTGTGGGCACGTGTTTGTTCCGAATTTTATGGATCTACGTCATTTTCCCGCTTTATCCGCAGTTGTGGTTCCTTTTTGCACTGTACCCGATAAGTTGGGCAATAACTTCCTTTGTTTGCTGGATCGTGTTGCGTGTGAAATTGCGCAAAGACGGCGCAAAAACCGTTTTGTCCGCGCCCGTGCCGCAAGCCGCATAACTAAAAAACCAATTTGGGCAGTAGCAAAATGCTACTGCCTTTTTTTACGCAAAAAAAAGTTCAATATTAATGTTAAGATGAGAAAAGGTATACTTTATATTTATTATTTTGAAAATACCAAAAACACTACTGCACGATAGATTAAGTATCTCACAACAACGGCGAAACGCAACCATTGCTCGTTTGAGCCCCATATGTAGCACGGGTGCCGTATTTATGTTGTGAAATATTGAAAATAACAATATTGGGCCGTAAAAAAACAATATTAAGTTTTTCACAACCACGAAGCACGGTTGTTGCTTGCCATAAAAAACATTTTCTACAAACTTTTGGGTTTGAGCTCTTGCGACAAAAGAATAATGATAGATGCCACTTACCAAATAGCACAAGACCTCCGCAACAAACGCTTAACTTGGCAAACATTACAAATACCACGCAAACAATTCAAACACAATAAAAATTGTTTCATCAAAAAAAAACGCCGTTTTGATTGACAAAATGACGTTTTGAGTGTGTTTAGATATTGTTTTTTGCCGTGTGGTATCAGGCGGCTTTTTTTTGGGGGGGGAATTCAATTTTTGCCCACAACCGCACTAAAACGCTTTTTGCAAGTAGTCTTCGATGAACGGTTGCAAGTTGCCGTCCATAACGTCGGCAATGTTGGCGTTTTCGAAGTTGGTGCGATGGTCTTTTACCAAAGTGTAGGGGCAAAACACGTAGGAACGAATTTGACTACCCCACTCAATTTTTTTGATTTCACCCTTTATCGACAGGGCTTCTTCCATTTGTTCACGCTCTTTCAGTTCGGCAAGTTTGCTTTTTAGCATGAGCATTGCTTGCTCTCTGTTTTGAATTTGACTGCGTTGCGTTTGGCAAGAAACGA
>CAZADD010000023.1:0-19513 GCA_964483825.1 uncultured Oscillospiraceae bacterium | reverse complement strand
TGGTCGCGGAATATTCTTTGAAAGATATGAGTAAGCCTATGGGAATCAGCGAATACAAAATAAGTAGCGTACTGCCGGAAGAATTGAGCAGTCAACTCCCCTCGGTAGAAGATATCCAAAAGCGCATAAAATAAAATTTATATCAAACTTTGAACGGACTTTGTCCGTTCTTTTTTTTATTTTGCCCATGCGTTTGGCAAAAAGCGGAGCGAGTTTGGCGGAAAGTTGCAACGGCAAGCGACAAATTGTTGCAAAAAACACGCAAACTTCCAACGAATGCCGTTGCACCAATCGGTTTTTGCATACTTTTTCAAAAAAATATACCGTATAAAAAACGGCACATCAACGTCTTGTGGTAGTTGTTGTGTTTTTTTTGCATGACCTAAAACATTCTGAAATTGTCGACATTGCCCGTCCCGTAAGTGGTTTAGTGGCCGCTTTTAACGCCTGTGTAACTGTGTCGTCTTGTCTTTTTGTGGCGTTGCCAATACAAGGTGGCGCAAGCTCGGGCAGTCAAGCCCTTTCTTTGCTAGCTTGTAAGTTGCAAACACGATGTCAATCCGTCTATCGTTCAAATGTTGCAACACTTGTTTGCAGCGTTGACTTTTTCTGCAAAACCTAGCGGTGGTAGCCATTAGCGGCGATATTTTGGGACAACTATATCAAAATACCGCACGAAGTCAATTTTTTGTTCGGTGGCAAAATATGTGCAAAGCTGTTGTTTGCCACAAACACTTGCGTCGTTCGCATCCAACGGTGATTTTTGATAAATATGCTATCGATATATAATATATCGTTAGAAGAACAGTTGACTTTAATGGCGATTTTTGATATATTTTAACAGATAATAATTTTTTTTGGAGGACTGTCCTATGAAAGGTTCAGCTTTGCCGTTTATCGACAAAAGCAAAGAAGAAACTTTGCGCAACAAATTGCGTGAGTTGAAGACGAAAGAAGGCGCATTGATGCCTGCATTGCAGTTTGCGCAAGAGTTGTACGGCTACTTGCCCTACGAAGTGCAAAACATCATTGCAGACGAATTGGGCGTGACGTTGTCCGAAGTTTACGGCGTTGCAACGTTCTACTCACAATTTTCGCTGTACCCCAAAGGAAAGTACCAAATCGGTATTTGCTTGGGCACGGCATGCTACGTCAACGGTTCGGGAGATATCTACGACAAACTATGCAGCGTTTTGGGAATTCAAAGCGGCGAATGCACACCTGACGGATTGTTCTCTTTGGACGCTACACGTTGCGTCGGTTGTTGCGGAATGGCTCCCGTAATGAAGGTTAACGAAGACGTGTACGGCAAAGTTAAAGTTGACGACGTCGAACAGATTTTGGCCAAGTACAAAGAAAGGGGATAAAACCGATGGATGCTAAAAAATTACAAGAAATAAAAGAGCGTGCGATTAAAGAATTGGAAAATCGCAGTGCCGGTGACGGCGAAAAAGGAGCAAAGTACACGCATCAAATTTTGGTGTGCGGCGGAACGGGATGTACTTCCGGCGACTCCTTGAAAATTTTGGACGAATTCAAAAAAGAAATCAAAGAACACAACTTGGAAGATTCCGTCAATTTGGTTATGACGGGCTGCTTCGGACTGTGCGCGTTGGGCCCCGTGGTCATCGTCTATCCCGAAGGATCTTTCTACAGCAAGTTGACTGTCGATCACGTTCACGACATCATTGAACAACACATCATCGGCGGCAAAATCGTCAAAGAACTGTTGTATTCCGAAACCGTTACCGACGACGGCGTAAAACCGTTGCAAGAAACACCCTTCTACGCAAAACAACACCGTTTGGCATTGCGTAACTGCGGCGTTATCAACCCCGAACACATCGAAGAATATATCGCTCGCGACGGCTACAAGGCTTTGGAAAAAGTTTTGGGCATGAAATCCGACGACGTTATCGACATTTTGTTGCAATCCGGTTTGCGCGGACGTGGCGGTGCAGGCTTCTTGACGGGCAGAAAGTGGAAATTCACGCAACAAGCCAAGGGCGATCAAAAATACGTTTGCTGCAACGCCGACGAAGGCGACCCCGGGGCATTCATGGACCGTTCCATTTTGGAAGGCGACCCTCACGCAATTATCGAAGCAATGAGCATTGCCGCTTACTGTGTGGGCGCAAACCAAGGCTACGTGTACGTTCGTGCGGAATATCCCATTGCAGTTAAACGTTTGCAAATTGCAATCGACCAAGCAAAAGAATACGGTTTCTTGGGCAAGAACGTTTTCGGAACGGGCTTCTCGTTCGATTTGGAAATTCGTTTGGGCGCAGGCGCATTCGTTTGCGGCGAAGAAACGGCACTTATGACAAGTATCGAAGGCAACCGCGGCGAACCTCGTCCCCGTCCTCCTTTCCCTGCAGTGAAAGGCTTGTTCGGAAAACCCACGTTGCTTAACAACGTCGAAACCTATGCAAACATTCCTCAAATCATTTTGAACGGTGCCGAATGGTACGCTTCCATCGGTACGGAACGTAGCAAAGGAACAAAAGTTTTCGCATTGGGTGGAAAAATTCACAACACCGGCTTGGTGGAAGTTCCCATGGGCACGACGCTTCGCGAAATCATCTACGATATCGGCGGCGGTGTTCCTAACGGCAAAAAATTCAAGGCAGCTCAAACGGGCGGCCCCAGCGGCGGATGTATCCCTGCAGAATTGCAAGACATCCCCATGGACTACGAAAAATTGACCTCCATCGGCTCCATGATGGGCAGCGGCGGACTTATCGTTTTGGACGAAGACAACTGCATGGTAGACATTGCAAAATTCTACTTGCAATTCACCGTCGACGAATCTTGCGGCAAGTGCACTCCGTGCAGAATCGGCGTTAAGCGTTTGTACGAAATGCTTTGCAAGGTGACGGAAGGCAAAGCCACCATGGAAGACCTTGACAAAATGGAAGAACTTTGCTACTACATCAAGGACAACGCTCTTTGCGGCTTGGGCCAATCGGCTCCCAACCCCGTGTTGTCCACGTTGAAGTACTTCCGCAGCGAATATGAAGCGCACATCAAAGATAAGGTTTGCCCCTCCGGCGTGTGCAAATCTCTCGTTCAGTACAAAATCGATCCCGCAAAATGTATCGGTTGCAGCCTGTGTGCACGTAACTGCTCGGCAGGTGCTATCAGCGGCACAATCAAGCAACCTCACACAATCGATCCGCAAAAGTGCGTGAAGTGCGGCGTTTGCGAAAGCAAGTGCAGATTCCACGCTATTTACAAGGTAGGTGGCAAACATGATTAATCTCAAAATTAACGATATCCCGGTAAGTGTAGAAGAAGGCAGCACCCTTTTGGAAGCTGCACGCAGCATCGGCATCAAAATTCCCACTTTGTGCCACATGAAAGATTTGAGCGAACTCGGTGCTTGCCGTGTTTGCGTAGTGGAAGTTAAAGGCATGCGCAGTTTGGTTGCCGCTTGCGAATATCCCGCTTCGGAAGGTTTGGAAGTGTACACAAACACTCAACGCGTGTTCAATGCTCGCAAAACAACCATCGAACTTATTCTCTCCGATCACCGCAAGGACTGCTTGTCTTGCGAACGCAACACCAACTGCGAATTGCAACGCTTGGCATACAAGTACGGTTGCGACAGCAGCAAGTTTGCAGGCGCAACGCACGAATTCGTGTACGACGATTCCACCGACTACCTTGTTCGTGACAACAGCAAGTGCATTCTGTGCCGCAGATGTATTGCAGTGTGCAAAAAGGTTCAAGGCGTGGGCGTTATCGGCGCAAACGACCGCGGTTTCGCAACGCACGTTGCAAGCCCGTTCGATATGAAACTTAAAAACACAATGTGCGTTGGTTGCGGACAGTGCATCACCGTTTGCCCCACAGGCGCATTGACGGAAAAAAGCGAAGTGGACCGCATGTGGGCCGCTTTGAACGATCCTTCCAAGCACGTAGTTGTGGGCACGGCTCCTGCCGTTCGCGCAGCATTGGCGGAAGAATTCGACGTTCCCGTAGGAGTCAACTGCCAAGGCAAAATCAACACGGCGTTGAGATATTTGGGCTTCAAGCAAGTTTTCGATATCAACAGCTCGGCCGACTTCACCATCATGGAAGAAGCCAACGAATTGGTGGAACGCATCCAAAACGGCGGCACGTTGCCCATGTTCACAAGTTGCTGCCCCGGTTGGATCAACTACTGCGAACGCAACTATCCCGATTTGCTTCCTCACTTGTCTTCCTGCAAATCTCCTCAACAGATGTTTGGCTCATTGGTAAAACAAGTGTATTCTAAGAAAGCCGGCATCAATCCCGAAGACATTTTCGTTGTTTCCGTGATGCCTTGCACAGCCAAGAAAGGTGAAAAGGAAAGAACGTTCACCGACGGCATCGCCGACGTGGATGCAGTTATCACCACTCGCGAATTGGCACACGTGTTGAAAGGTAACGGAATCTTGTTGCCCGATCTTCCCGACGGAGAAACGGACAGCCCGTTCGGAGAATATTCCGGCGCAGGCATCATTTTCGGTGCAAGCGGCGGCGTTATGGAAGCGGCTTTGCGCACGGCTGCCAGCATTTTGGCACCCGAGGCCCCCTTTGCCAAGTTGGAATTCACCGAAGTTCGCGGTTTGGACGGCGTGAAAGAAGCATCTTACACAATCAACGGTTTAACTTTGAACGTTGCCGTCGTCAACGGACTTAAAAACGCAAAAGTTTTGTGCGAAAAAATCCGCAAGGGCGAAGCAAACTATCATTTCGTTGAAGTGATGACTTGCCACGGCGGTTGCGTAATGGGCGGCGGACAACCCATCAAAGCCACCTTCGTTAAGCACAAAAACGAAATTGCAGCGGCACGCGCGGCAGTACTGTACGAAACAGACAAAGCAATGTGCAACCGTCGCAGCCACAACAACAATTCCGTTAACGAAATCTACAACGGCTACATCGGCAAACCCAACGGAAAGGAAGCTCACAAGCTGTTGCACACAACCTATTCTGCAAAACCCAGATATACAAAAGAATAACTGTAGCAAAATTTGTTCTTTTTTGAAAAATGTATTGCAAAAGAATTGGTTTTGCGGTAGAATAGATCCAAAGTAAAGCAATTTACTAAATTTTGGAGGATACTACATTGATACAAGTTATTTACGGCGAAAAAGGTTCGGGTAAAACCAAACAAATAGTTGCATTGGCAAACAGTGCCGCTCAAGTTGCAAACGGCGTTGTCGTTTATATCGACCGTTCCAACAACCGCATTCACGACCTCAACAGAAACGTTCGTTTGGTGGATGCATCTCACTACGGCTTGGCTAGCCAAAACGACATTCTTTCCTTTATAAAAGGAATGCTCGCCGCCAACTTCGATATTGAACAAGTTTATATCGACGGACTTTCCCGCTTGTTGGATTGCAACGTTGCGGAATTGGAAGTTTTGTACAACGGCTTGGATCAAATTGCCGCAGAACACAACGTGAAGTTCATCATCACGGCAAGTGCCGCAAAGGAAAACTTGCCTGCATTCATTGCAAAACACGTGAAATAACGGCAAAAGTTTTGCTGAATTTTCCCCCAAAAGGAAAAATGCACTTCCAATAGTTTGTATTTCAAACAAAAGCACCATGCGTTTCGAGTTTTTCGTCACGCAAGGTGCTTTTTGTGTTTTGAAGGGTGTTGTGTGTTGTAGAAGTGCAGGCGTTTGAACCATCAACAAAAATTTTGTTTATTTCTAGCGTTGGGCGAGCGGGGTGCTATATCGAACGTTTGAAATTTCCAGCCCCACAAATTGTAACGCTTTTGGTAGAACAACTTGGAATGTCGGAGTTGTCGGGTCTCCCACAAAAAAGTTATTGTTCCTCAAGAGTTGCAAGGGTGTGTTTGCGTGTAACGTAAATTTCAAAAACGGCAAAAGAAGTTTTTTGTTGCGCAGGCGGTTTGTGGGTGGTTGCACTAACGGCTGTTGCATTATCGTTTCAAAAATCTTGTTGAAAGGCACAATATTTTCCCTCACCCCTTGACAAACGGGTGGGTGCGTGGCGTATAATTAACACAGAGTTTTGCAAACAAAAATTCAAGGAGAAAAACATGACCAAAAGAATTGCAAAATTGTTGTCAGTTGTAGCGTTAGCGGTATTGTTGGCTTCGGCGTTTACACTTTCCGCATGCGGTGAAGAGAAAATAGAAGAAGCCACCGATTTGGAATACGAATTGGGATATGGCTTAACGTACTACACGGTGAGCGGTATTGGCAAAGAAACAAGAACGGAATTTGCAATTCCCGCCGAACACGAAGGTTTGCCCGTTCAAGCAATAAAGGACAATGCTTTCAAGGATTGCAAAAATCTTGTAAAAGTTGTTATTCCGTACGGCATCACAAATATATATGAAAATACGTTCTCCGGTTGCAGCAACCTAGCAAGCGTAACGTTGCCCGATACGATTGAATATATTGGAAGATTTGCTTTCAAAAATTGCGAAAGTTTGAAAAGTATCAATATTCCGTCTGGTGTCACAACGATAGGTTACGAAACTTTTGGCAATTGCACTAGTCTTACGAGCATTGTGATTCCGTCTAGCGTCACAACGGTGAATAATTGTGCTTTTCACGGTTGCAGCAGTCTCACAATCTACTGCGAAGCAGCGTCACAACCGGAAACTTGGGGTGTTGATTGGAACGAATCCGATTGCCCTGTCGTTTGGGGATACGTTGCCGAAAAGTAACAAAATTTTGCATCGAAAAGCCCCGAAATAACAGTGCAAGAAGTTCGCACTTTGCTTGCAAGGGGCGGAAGCGCTGCCGTTTTATATACTTGAAGCACAAAAGCACAAGTTTTTGCGGTAAGAAGGCAGTTTTGCAAATGTTTTATCGTAATGCAAAATATTTACTTCTTGCAGTATTCATTTAATCACAAAACGCCGCTCTGAAAAAAACAGGGTGGCGTTTTTGTACTTTTGGGGTTTTGCTGTGTAGGCAGTTGGCACAAACGGTGTTTAGTGGTATAATAAATGAGTTATGATAAAACTTACTCCGCTGTTTTCCGGCAGTAACGGCAACAGCACACTTATTCAAACTGCGCATTCAAACGTGTTGTTGGATGCGGGCTACGGTTTCAAAGCCACCGTCGCCGCATTGGCAAAGCGTGGCGTTGCGGTAGGGAATATTTCCGCATTCGTTGTGACGCACGAGCACAGCGATCACGTTTCCGCACTTAAAACTTTTGCCAAACACACGCAAGCACCGGTGTTTGTGCCGCAAAAGGCCGCCAACTACGTGGCGCAAACGTGTTTTTGCCCCAACGTGGAAGCAGTTTGCGGCAATTTCGATTTTGCCGATTTGCATGTTGACGTGTACCGCTGTTCGCACGACGCACGGGAGTGTTTGGGCTACAAATTTTCTTGCGATAACGACAGCGTGGGCTGTGTGACGGATACAGGCGTTGCCGAGGGCGAATTGGTGCAATTTTTGTCCCCTTGCCGCACGGTATTTTTGGAAAGCAACCACGACTTGGACATGTTGTGGAACGGGCCGTACCCCTACGTTTTGAAAAAGCGTGTTGCTTCGCAGTTAGGGCATTTATCCAACGACCAAGCGGCGGAAGTTTTGCAACAACTTTTGAATTTTAACGTTAAAAACGTTGTTTTGGCACACCTTTCACGGCAAAACAACAGCAAAACGCTTGCTTACGACAGTGCGGCAAGCGTGTTCAAAAAGCATGGGCTGGTGGTTGGCAAAGACGTGAATTTGTACGTTGCCGATCAGTTCGAAAACGAGGTTACGCTATGAGGACGCTGTACGACAAAAACGATTTGGGCAAGTCTTTCGGCTTGGCGGTAGCAGTGATGTTGCTTGCCAACGTCGCATTGGGCTTGGCGTTTGGCAATGCCGAAAGCGACTTTGCATTTTGGCTTATGCAAGCGCTGTATCAACTGGCCATTTGTTCGGTTGCGTTTATCTACGCCTATGCAAGCGGCACCGACGTGCGTTCGGCAACGGCCATGAACCGTCCGCCCAAACTTGCACACGTGGGATGGGGTTGTTTGGCAACGGCGTTTTTGATTGCGTTGATGTTGCCTTTGAACGACTGGTTTGTGCAACTTATCGTAAAAATGGGGTTTGCCGAACCTTCCGTAGATTTGCCGTTGCAAGTCGTTCCTCTCGTTTTGATTGCTTGCGTGTTGCCTGCCGTCAGCGAAGAATTGGTGTTCCGCGGAACGGTGGCAAAAACGTTGGAGAGAAGTTCCGACAAGTTGGCGGCCTTGGCGATAAGCGGCGCACTGTTTTCGTTGTTCCATTTGAATGCCGCTCAAACTTTGCACCAGTTCGTTTTGGGAATGTTGTTAACTTTGTTGGTGTTCAGAAGCGGCAGCGTGTGGACGGCATCGTTGGTGCACTTGTTCAACAACCTTGTTGCGGTGGCGCTCACTTTTGCAGTGACGGACGAAAGCGTATTTGTCAACTATTGGTATGTTTTCGTACCGATTGGCACAGTGGGGTTTGCCGCAAGCGTGTTTGGATATTGCAAAACCACAAAAAGTAGTTGGCAACAAGCGGAAGAATGCCAAACAAGCGCAATGTCTTGGGGCGTTTTGGCGGTATCCGTCGTTGCGTGCATGGCGTTGTGGATAATAAATTTGGTGGGTGTGAAATGAACTACAAGTTGGTTGTCGTGGGAAAGATAAAGGAACCGTACTACCGTGATGCAGTTGCGGAATACACAAAAAGGCTGTCCCGTTTTGCCAACGTGCAAATAACGGAGGTGGACGAACACACCTTCAACGGTGTTCCCAACCGTGCGGAAATCGAAAAAATAATTTCGGCGGAAGGCAAAAGCATTTTGCAAAAGACGGAAGGCTGTTTGGTGGTGTTGGATATCGGCGGCAAGGAACTTTCCAGCGAGCAACTTTCCATGCAGCTAGAAAAATTTACGCAAAGTTATTCCACCGTCACTTTTGTGATAGGGGGCAGCCACGGACTGTCCGACGAAGTGAAAAATGCGGCGCAACTGCGGCTGTCGTTTGGCAAAATAACGTTGCCTCATCAATTGTGCAGAGTTGTGCTTTGCGAACAAATTTACCGTGCTTGCACGATACGCAACAACGTACCCTATCACAAGTGATTTGACAAATTGCGTACTTGTGGTACAATGTTTGTAACGGGAGCGATAGCCCCAAAAACGCAAGCGGGCATATAATACAAAAAAAGGGTTAATTTATGGAAACAGTACTAACGTCAACAGCATTATGGCAAGATTTCGATCCGTCGGCAGAACCGTTGGACGTAAACGTGCTTAAAACGGAAGAAGCGGACGGCATCGTTATCAAAACGTTGTATTTCACAGGGCGCACCGTCGGCGACGGCAAAACCCGTGTTTTGGCAAAGGTGGCGTGCAAGGCTAGCAAAAGCGCAAAACCGGCCGTGCTGATAATAGACAATTACAAAAAGCCGATAGATTCGGACGAATTGACCTTTTGGGCAAACAACGGCTTTGTTGCCATGGCAATAGACTTTGCCGGTCGATGCACCAAGGGCCCTGCCACATTGTATCCGTCGTCGCTAGATTACTGCAACTGCGACGTTGCCCCCAGCTATTTCTTTGTGGGCAACAGCGTCAAAAACACAAAAATCTACGAATATTCGCTGAATTGCATGCGTGCAATAACCTACCTTTTGCAAGTAGAAAACGCAAAAAGCGTTTCCGTCATCACGGTGAAAAAAGGTGTTTCCGTGGGCGTTATCGTGCTTGCTACCGATACTCGCATCACCAACGGTGCGGTGGTTTTTGGAAGTTTGTACCGCGATTACCCTGCGTACTTGGAAAACAGCGACGAACACCCCGACGAAATGTCCGGTGAAGCGTTGCAAAAACGTTTGGACTACGAACAAAAAAGTCAAATTTGGACTACGGGCATTGCTCCGCAAAGCTATGCAATGCAAATAAAAGTACCCGTGTACTTGATAGTTTCGGCAAACAGCCCCTACGTCAGTTCCGAACACTCCAACAAAATGTACTACCGTCTTAACGACGACAGCAGAATGCTACTGTTGCCGCTGACGATGGATTATCTTTCGGACGAATATGCACAATGTCTTGTCAAGTGGTGCAAAGGCACAACGGTGGAAGAAAACGTGGAAATTTCCCCCTATTCCGATGCAAACGGCGACAACTTTGTGAAACTTACAACGTCATTGTCCCATTCCAAACTTAATTTGTGGTACTCACGCACGAACGGAACGTGCCGCAACTGGGTGAAAGCACCGTTAAAAAAGACGGAAGACGGTTTCTTGGCGGAACTGGACGTCTACGGACAGGAAAGCAACATTGTTGCATTTGCCTACGTGCGCGGTGCGGTGGATATAACCACCTCTTTGTGCGAAGTGAACGTCACACGCCCTACAAAAGTGCAAATTGCCACTTGCAGTTTGTGCACTTGCAACGGTGACGGAAACCTTGTATCGGTGGCACGGGGAAGCAGCTGGCATTGCAAAAAACCGGCCGTGGAATATTGCAAGGGATATTTGGATATTTTCGGGGCAAAAAGCACGGGTTTGGCAACCTTTGCAGTGAACGACCCTGCTGTGCGCCATAACGATTCACTAACTATCAGTTTCGACGTGTGTTGCAGCATTCCGCAAAACCTAAAAGCCTTCGTTATGACGGATTTTGGCGGAGAAAACGTGGAATACACCCAAACCGTTCGCCTTATCGGTGACGGAAAATGGCAACGCGTCACGCTGGACGGAGCAAATTTCCATTCCGCCGACGGCAAACAAATGCCGGAAGACGCAAAAGTGGAAATGTTCGCCGTCATTGCCGACGAAGAATTTTTGATAAATAACATTTTTTTGGTATGATAACTTACAAAGAGGGCGACACTGTTATCACAAAAAAGCCGCACGCTTGCGGTTGCAAAACGTGGAAGGTGGTTCGAGTGGGTGCCGACTACAAAATTCAATGCACTTCCTGCGGAAGGGTGGTGCTTTTGGAAAGCGAAAAATTTCACAAGGCAGTTAAAAAAGCTGATTGACGGTGTATGAACGAAGAATTTCAAAAAAACGATATTGCATCGGAACCGTCCGATTCTTTTTCGGATGCGTCCTCGGCAAAAAATAAGGATAACAAGGAGTCGTTGGATTCCAAAATTTTCAACGTGCTGTTGGTTGTGCTTGTGGTGTTGTTGGCGGTCGCTGTGTTGTTGCGATTTTTTGTTGGCTGCCGCATAAAAATCGAAGGTTCTTCGATGGAACCCAATTTCTACGACGACGAACAAGTATGGGTGAATAAACTTGCAACGCCTAGGCGCGGCGACGTGGTGGTGTTGTTCAAAAACGATTTGACCGTCTCGGAAAAAATTTTTGCGGAATTTTGTTTCGGAAAGATGGCACAACAGGACGGCAAGTACCAAAAACTCATCAAACGGGTGGTTGCGCTTGGCGGCGACAAAATTTGGCTTGAACAAAGCAACGGCGGCTGCGTTGCGGTGATAAAAACCTCCGACGGAGAAATTTTGCGTGAAGACTACTATGTAGATGGCGACAAAATCCCGGTGTTTTACGGTGCGTCGAAAAAACTTGTATCCGTGCCTTGGATGGAAAACAATGCGAATATGTTGGGCAATTTGTACGAGTGCTACTCGGAAGAAACGGCCTACCTAGTGCCGGAAGGTTATTTTTACTTCATGGGCGACAACCGCAACAACAGCACCGATGCCCGAAAAAACGGTGCGGTGCCGTTATCCTGCGTTTACGGAGTGGTTGAATACTGATTGTCGCCGCTGAAAGTACCGTTTTGCACAAAAAGTTTGCAAAATTCCGTCACTGTTGGTGGAGAAGTCAAGCAACGCCAACGCTTGAAAGAAATTTAATATCAAATTGCGGATGAGTTCGAAGTGAAAATCGAACTCATTTTTTTTGCCGAAAGTCGGGTTTCTAAAATTGAACTATCTAAAAAAGTCGGCAGTCGTGTTTTAGGTGTGTTGGAGAAAATTGCAAGCTAGTGCGGGAAAATTTAGCTCAAAACACCCCAAATACGCATCAAAAGGCATTTTAAGTATATTTTTCGTTCCGTTTGCAAAACTTTATAATATGGACTACTTGAAACAACTGAAAAAGATCTACGGCGGACAAGACGACTTTTTGTTGCGAGAAATTTCTTGCGGCACAAAGGTTTTCGTGCTGACGTTGGATACCATTTGCGACGACGTGAAAGTGTGCGATTTCGTTTTGCAGCCGTTAACGCAAAGCAACGTTCAAACCGCCAACGAAGTGTACGAAAAACTGTTTTGGGGCTCAAACGTCAAAAAAGAACCCAATTTCGAGGCGGCCGTGGGCGATTTTGTCAACGGATACGCCCTTGTTTTGGTGGACGAAACGTGTTTTGCCGTAGACGTTCGTGCGGCTACCGGTAGGGCTGTTGCCGAGCCTCCCACTTCCATGGTGATGCGTGGACCGCGCGAGGGGTTCACCGAAGACGTAAAAACCAATTTGACGCTACTTCGAAAGCGGCTAAAAACGCCGGATTTCAAAATTGTCAATTTCACCGTCGGGCGGTACACCAACACTTCCGTTGCCGTGTGCTACGTGGACGGCGTTGCCAAACGGGAATTGGTGGATTCCGTCGTGCAAAAGTTGCAAAGGGTGAACGTGGACGGTGTTTTGGATAGCAGCTACCTTGCACGCTACTTGGACGACGAAAAAACTTTTCTTTTCCGCCGTGTGGGAACTTCCGAAAAACCTGACGTGGTTGTGGGCAAAATGCTGGAAGGGCGCATTGCCGTGGTGGTGGACGGTTCGCCCATGGTGCTAACGTTGCCGTATTTGTACGTGGAAGATTTGCAATCCCCCGGCGACTACTACGAAAACTCCGTCATGACGGGCATAAACAGAATTTTGCGCCTTGTCAGCGTGTTGGCGTCGGTGCTGTTGCCGTCGCTTTACGTGTGTTTGCAAATGTACAACTATCAAATAATTCCGCTAAAATTTTTGATAACTATTTTGAATTCTACCCGTTCCATTCCCTTTTCGCCCCTTTCGGAAATGTTGATGATAATCGTCATTTTCGACATTTTGCGAGAAGCCAACTTGCGAATGCCGTCGGCAGTTGGTATAACGCTTTCGCTTGTGGGGGCAATAGTTTTGGGGGATGCCGCAGTGAAAGCAGGGCTTATCGGTGCACCGGCTGTGATGATAGGTGCGCTTTCGGGCATAGGTTTGTTTACCACCCCGGATAACACCCTTATTTTTTCGCTGTTGCGTTTTGCAATAACCTTTATCGGCGGAATAATGGGGATAATGGGTGTGTTGCTGTCGTCGTTGTTGCTGTTGTTGTATCTTGCTTCGTTGGAAAACTATCGCACGCCGCTGCTTGCGCCTTTTGCCCCGGATATTCCGCAAGATCGCCAAGACGGTGTGTTGCAAAAGCCTTTGCCCAAGCAAAAAAAGCGTCCGCTTTCCATTTCCAACGAAAACCGCCAAAGGAGGGGCTGATGAAAAACAAAGTCAGCGTCACGCAAATTGCACTGTTAATAATGATGGTTATCAGCGGCGGCAAATTTTTGTCGTTGCCGTCGCTGTTGGCGGAGGAAGTGGGGCACGACGGTTGGTTGGTGCTGTGCATCAATTTTTTGTTGGATGCGGCGTGTCTTTGCGCATTGCTTTGGGCGGTAAAACTGAACAAAAACCGTTTGGGTTTGGAAGAAATTTTGAACAAAACGGTAACGAAGGTTGTGAGTAAAATAGTTTTGGCAATATTTTTCGTGATGTTCGTCGGTCGCAGTATAATACTGTTGGATTCTTGCTACAAAACCCTTGCAGTCACCTTCGACGTGAACACTAATTGGTTGCTGTTTGTTGCACCGATACTTGTCGTGGCCTTTTTCGCCGTCAAGTGGGGATTCAACTCCGTGGCACGGGTTTCGCAAATTCTGTTTGCGTTGGTGGTGCTTTCCATCGTTGCAATACTTATCTATCCCACCACGAAAGCGCAGTTTTCGCAGTTGTTGCCACTGTTCGAAGCAGGCACGGGCAAGGTTTTTCAAACGGCGTTTTTGCGCAGTTTTTGGTTTTCCGATTATGTTTTTATCTACTTCGTTTTGGAAGACGTTAAGCCGCAAAAACACGTGATTGCCCCGATTTTGACGTCTTTTGCTATCGGTGCGGCGCTAACGGTGCTGTTGAACTGTGTGTTTTTGGCGTTATTCGGCGACTTGGCCCAATTCGGCACGCTGGCAATGAGCAAAATAGGACTGTTTTCCGCAACAGCGTCGTCCAACGGAAGGTGGGATTGGCTTACGCTTTCCGCTTGGCTGATGTCGGTGATAATCAAGGTGATAATTTTTGTGTTTTGCGCCTACAAGTGTGTGGAAAAAGCGTTCAAAAAGCATTTTTCATTCCCTAACCCAGTTGTTTTCGGCGCGATAGGGTTGTTGCTACTGTTGCCGTTGGTTGTTTCCGTGGATGTGTTCATGAACAAGTTTTTGGCCAAGTGCGTGTACGCATTCGCCGTGGTGCAGTATCTTTTGCCCCTTGCCATGCCGTTGCTAACTAAACTAGCAAACGGTGCGAACAAAAAATCTCAACTGCCATTGGAGGGGAAAAATGCACAATCTTAAAAGAATTTCGTTGGTTTTGGTTGTTTTTGCCGTGGCGGTTGTGGTTTCCGTTGGGTACAAGGGCAACGACATTTTGCAACGTGGCATAGTTTTGGGCGTGGGAGTGGATGCTGCCGACGGCGGAGTGGACGTAACCGTGGAAGTGGTAAGTCCCGGCAACGGAAGTGAACAGGTTGGCACTTTCAGCAAAACGGTGACGGCTTTCGGCAAAACGGTTGCGGAAGGCTTGCAGAGCATTGCGGAAAAAACGGGCAAGGAAACGTCGCTGGGGCAGTGCGTGCTGATTGTCTACGGCGAAGAAATGATGCGGCGAGGTTTTGCCGACGATGCCGATTATTTTATCCAATCGGACAGTTTCAAGGAAAGCACCGTCGTGTGCTGTTGCGAAGGCGAGGCAAAAGACTTGCTCAACAAGGGCGACGCACTTTCTCAAAGCGTTTCCCTTTCCTTGGCGGACAAGTTGAAGGACGTTGCCAAAAACGTTGCGTTGCCTTCGTGCGATTTGCTGACCTTTTCACGCAGTCAGCGAGAGTTGTACCGCACGGGCTACTTGAACTACGTGCGGTTTGAAAGCGTGCCCTATGTGGATAGCGACAACGTGGGGCAATCGCAAGGCTATTTCGTTTCGGAAAGGGTGGCCGTTTTCAAAAACAACGTGTTTGTGAGCGTGTTGACGGAAGAAGAGACCAATGGATTGGCGGTGCTATCGAAGGACGTTTCCGGCAACGTTTTCACCGTGGACGACGGCCAACTTGCAACTTTGCGTGTCAACACAAAAAGCGTTTCCGCAAAACTGGCGGATGACGGAGTTGAGTTATCCGTGGATATCTACGTGAAGTTGGCTCGAACGGACAGTTTTGGCGCAGGGGGCAAGTTTACCGCCAAGACGGAATCGGAAATTTCGCAAAATGCGTTGCAACAGGCCGAGCAGCAAGCAATGACGCTTGCCAATGCGTTTTTGCAAAAACAAAACGGGCTGGACGTGGATTTGATAGGATTGCACGAACTGTTTCGGCAAAAGTACGGCGCAACGGATGTCGTCAAAACAATGGAAGTTAGCAAAATACCCGTCAATTTGACGGTAAAGGTATCGGAAAAATAGTTGCAACGGGCCTTGTCGAACGCTTTCGGCAAGGCTTTTTGTTGTTGACGGCGTGTTGCATTCGTGCTACAATGCTAACGAAAAAAACAAGGTGCAAAAAACGGAGGCACAAATGAAGGTAACAGACTTTTTGAACAACAGTTACACCGCCTATCACGCAGTGGAAAACGTGTGCAAAATTTTGCAAGAAGCAGGTTTCACGCCGCTTACTTTGGGCGAAAAATGGAATTTGAAAAAAGGTTGCAAACACTATGTAACGCAAAACGGCAGTTCCGTCGTTGCGTTTGTCGTGGGGGAAAACAAAATTTTCAACGTTTGCGAAAGTCACACCGACAGTCCGTGCTTCAAGGTTAAGGGAACGTCGGTCGTGAGCGGCAGCGTCAACCGTTTGAATACGGAAAAGTACGGCGGCGGCTTGCTTTATTCCTTTTTTGACAGACCGTTGAAAATTGCCGGCCGCTTGCTTGTGGAAACGGAAAACGGCGTGTGCGAACAAAACGTCGTTAGCAACTATAACGTGGTTATTCCTTCTCTTGCCATTCATCACAACCCCAAGGCCAACGATGGCGTGGCTTTCAACTTGCAAAACGACACGTTGCCGCTGTTTTCGCAAACTGCCCAAGACGTTTACGCAACGCTGACGGACAAAAAAGTTTTGGATGCCGATTTGTTTGCGGTTCCGGCCACAGGTGCGTTCACCGCAGGCACCGAAAACGAATTTTTGTGCTCACCCAGAATAGATAACCTTACAAGTGTGTATTCTTGCGTGCAAGCGCTTGTTGCAAGCACCCCCAGGGATATTGCCGTGTGTGCTTGCTTGGATAACGAAGAAATCGGCAGCGGCACTCGTCACGGAAACCCTGCGTTTTTGCAAAACGTGCTGTGCGCTATCGAAAACGCACTGAATTTTTCCGCCGAAGAAAAGGTATTTGCCCGTCAAAACGGCATGGTGCTTTCGGTGGATAACGGACACGCCATTCACCCTGCGCACGCGGAAAAAAGCGACCCAAAACAAAGCGTTGTAATGAACGGCGGCGTGGTGATAAAGCACAATCCCAACTACGCAACGGACGGGCTGACTTCCGCTCTGTTCAAAAAATTGTTGACGTTCGAACAAATTCCTTGGCAAGACTACTACAACCGAAGCGACGTTCGTTGCGGCTCCACTTTGGGGTTGGCAACTTCCGCCGTGTTGCAAATGAAAACTTGCGATATCGGCATTGCACAGTTGGCAATGCATTCCGCTTGCGAAACGGCCGGCACAAATGACGTTTGTCACATGACGAATGCACTCACGGCGTTTTTATCGGCAAAATTTTGTTCGGAACAAAACGGCGTTTGCATAGAATATCAACCGAGAGATAACAAATGAAAAAAGGTTGGTTGGTAGTAAACGGCTTTTTGCACAGCAAAAAGTTTTCCAAACTTTACGATTTCTTTTTGAATGCCGCAATCAGTATGGGTGTTCAACTGCAAGTTGTGCCCACAAACACGCTGATAGCAACGGCGCAAGAAGGTTTTCACGGAGAAAAACCGAATTTCGTGCTGTTTTGGGATAAGGACGTGTGTTTGGCCAAAAGGTTGGAAAAAGACGGATTTAGGTTGTTTAACTGTGCCGAGGCCATTGAAAATTGCGACAGCAAAACGCTGACTGCAATGAAGTTACTTGGCGTTGTTAATATGCCTCAAACGGTGTTTTCGCCTAAAACTTTTTCGGGTGTCGGGTACACGGATTTGTCTTTTGTGGACGTCGCCGTGGAAAAACTGGGGCTGCCCTTGGTTGTGAAGGAAGCTTTTGGCTCTTTCGGCGAACAAGTGTACTTGGCAAAGGACCTTTGCGAGGCGAAAAAATTGGCAAAACAACTGGAATGCAAAGATTTTTTGTTTCAACAGTTCGTTTCGGAAAGTTTTGGCACGGATACAAGAGTAAACGTGGTGGGCGGCAAGGTTGTCAATGCCGTGCAACGCCACGGCGCAGCAGGCGACTTCCGTTCCAACGTCACACTGGGCGGAACGATGCACGAAGTGGCCGTTTCGGCGGAACTGGAACAAGCGGCGCTTTCCGCTTGCAAAGCGTTGAAGTTGGATTTTTGCGGCGTGGATTTTTTGATGAGCAAAAACGGACCGCTGTTGTGCGAAGTTAATTCCAATATGCACTTTCAATCTACGTTCGAATGTACCGGCGTGGATTTGAGCAAAGAAATTTTGCAACACGTGTTGCAACAAATAGACTAGCGGCAGTGTGTCGCATGGGAGTGAAATTATGAACGATTATATTTCTAGCTACGAATTTTGGTGTAAAAATGCAACGGACAGCGATGTTTTGAACAGTTTGGCATTGATGAAAAACGACGAAGATAAAAAAAGCGACGCTTTCTACAAAGATATTGAATTCGGTACCGGCGGACTTCGCGGAATTATGGAAGCCGGCACAAACAGAATGAACGTGTACACCGTGTTCCGTGCAACCACCGGCGTTGCGATGTACATGAAAAAACACGGATTTTCTTCTTGCGCCATAACTTACGATTCTCGTAACAATTCCAAAAAGTTTTCCCAAGTTGCGGCGGCAACGCTTGCTTCGCACGGTATCAAAGTGTATTTGACCAAGGAGTGCATGCCCACGCCGTTTTTATCCTTTATGGTGCGTTCCTACAAGGCGGATATGGGCATCAACGTCACCGCTTCCCACAACGCCTCGCAGTATAACGGCTACAAAGTGTACGACGGCAACGGTTGTCAGTTGACGGATGACGGCGCAAACGAAGTGATGCAACACATTTTGACGGTGGATCCGTTTGGAAGTGCATTGCCCAGTTTTGAACAGTTCGAAAAGGACGTTGTCTACTCCGACCAACAAACGGAAGAAAAGTACGTTCAAGCAGTGTTGGCGGAAAGTTTGGGCACGGCCGACGTTTCGGTGATGTATTCACCTCTTAACGGTGCAGGTTACCGCATTGTGCCAAAAATTTTGCGTAGCATCGGCGTTACCGTTTCGGTTGTGGAAGAACAATCCATGCCGGACGGCAACTTCCCCACTTGCCCCTATCCCAACCCGGAAAAGGCCGAGGCATTGTCTTTGGCACTTTCCCGTGCAAAGAACGTGGATTTGGTTGTTGCAAACGACCCCGATAGCGATCGACTGGGCGTTGCGGTATGCACGGAACAGGGCAACAGAATTTTGAACGGCAACGAAGTGGGCGAGTTGCTTTGCGACTATGTGCTGTCGGTGCGCAGCCAACGCAACAGCTTGCCGCAAAACCCAGTTGTGGTTAAGACTATTGTTTCCACCCCCATGGCGGATAAAATTGCCGCCAAGTACGGCGCAACGGTAGTGGACGTGTTGACAGGTTTCAAATATATCGGCAGCACAATCAACAAGTTGGAACAGCAAGGCCATGCGGATGATTTTGTTTTCGGCTTCGAAGAAAGTTGCGGCTACTTGAAAGGATCGTACATTCGAGATAAGGACGGCGTTGTTGCCGCCATGTTGGTGTGCGAATGTGCCGCCTACTACAAAAAGCAAGGCAAAACGCTGTTGGATAGATTGCAAGAACTTTCCAAGGAATTCGGCAACTACGTGTTCCGCCCCGTTTCGTATACCTTTGCAGGCGTGGAAGGTGCCCGTCGCAAGGAGGAAATTTTCCGTTCTTTGCGCGAAAACCCCTTGCAAAAAGTGGGGGACGGCAAGGTTGTCGATGCGTGCGACTTTTTGACCCAAACCAAGTACGATATGCCCAAAGCCAATGTTTTGCGTTACAGAACGGATAACGACTGTCAAGTTATCTTGCGCCCCAGTGGCACCGAACCGTTGATCAAATGCTATTTGTGCGCAGTGGG
>CAZADD010000022.1:0-19556 GCA_964483825.1 uncultured Oscillospiraceae bacterium | reverse complement strand
ACGGCAACACGCAAGGCGTAGCGGCACTTGTGGAAGGAATGGAAATTCACGAAGCCATCAAAAGACTGAAAGGTATCAAGTGCGGCCCCAAACCCACGTCCTGCCCCGATCAACTTGCCATTGCATTGGAACAATATCTGCAAAACGCCTAAACAACCGTTTACCGCAATTTGCGGAATGAGAAATTAACTAGTTGTTGCCGTTTGTAAAACGAAAAGTAGCTAATTTGCGCAATTCTCAAAACGAAAAGAATTAACTACCTGTTGCAATTTGTAAAATAAAAAATTAACAGTTTGTTGAAATTTGAAAGGCAATAAAGCAAACAATTTTAGTGATTCCCGAAGTAAAAAATAATTAGTTGATGCAATTCGCGAAATAAGAAATTAACTGTTTGTTGCAGTTTTCGGAACAAAAAATCAAACCATTGCAGTAACTTGCGAAATGGAAAATTAAATAATTAACGCAATTTGCCGAATAAGAAATTAAAAGTTTGCCGAAATTTGTAAAACGACCAATCAACTATTTGTAGTAATTTTCAAGGTGAAAAACTAACTAATGCCGCAATTTGCGGAACGTGAAATCAACTGATTGACAATTTTCAAAACGAAAAAATAATTATTTGTCGAAATTGAAAAAAACAAGAAATTAATTATTTGTTGCAATTTGCAAATTTAAGAGTCAACTTAACAACAACAAAAAGCACGGAACGCCAATTCCGTGCTTTTTATTGTGGTTGAAGTAATTATGTTTTTAAGTGCAACCGACAAGGGAAAGGTGCAATGCAACTTTAAGTGTTTCGACTTGCATATTGCAAAACGATCCAAAAGTTAACACAACGCATTACTTCTTCACTATTCACTATTACCTCTTCACTCGGCAACGCAGTTGCCGCTTGGCGTCCCTGTGCAAGGGAAGCTGGCACGGAGTGCCTGAAGGGTTGACCATCGATAGTGTTGTAATGGTGTGGGTCGATGATGTCGTCTCACACTTAGAACAGTAAATGTTCAAAAAAAACATCCTCACTTCTTCACTCTTCACTATTACTTATTACTTTGGCTGCAGAGCAGCCATTAGTCGCCTTTTTTCATCGTTTTTGCCGACGAACTTGTCACCGTTTTGCGAGATACAAATCTTGTTGCAAAAATAGTCAAGCGGTTTTTGAATCCGATAACGTGCAAACTTTTGCCTTTCAGCGATTTTTTGTAGCCTATTTGTGCTACTTTTGCGGCGGTAATGGGCTTGATTTTTTGGAAAGTGTAGTCGTTGTGTGCCAATTCCACAAATTTGGAAAGGAACGGGCCGGGGCAAAGCGTCAGCAACTTGACGTTTGTTTTGCGAATTTCGTGGCTAACGGCTTCGCCAAGTAGCAACACAAAACTTTTGGTTGCGTGGTAGGTGCACATGTACGGTGCAGGCATAAACGCCGCAATGGATGCAATGTTGATAACGTGCCCTTCGTTGTTGGCAAGCATGTTATCCAAAAACACCCGTGTGAAGTACAACACGGCGTTGCAGTTGACGTTGGTCATGGCAATTTGCTTGTCAATGTCCATGTCCTTGAAGTCGCATCTGTCGCCGAATCCTGCTGCGTTCACAAGATTGTTCACAAAGTAATCTTTTTCCGTGGTGTAGGCAAACGCCCGTTTCAATTCTTCCGTTTTGGATAAATCGGCAACGAAAGTGTCCACAACAATGTTTTCGTGGCCGTGTTGTAATTCTTGTTTTGCATTTTCCAATCCTTGTTCGTTAACGTCCACAAGCAACAAATTGTTGCCGTCCTGTGCGTAAAGACGTGCAAATTCCAATCCCAATCCGCTTGCGGCACCGGTGATAAACGTAATTTTCACAAAAAAGTACCTCCAAAATTTTTGCTAACATTGTATCATGTTTGAAAACAAATTGCAATGCGTGGCATCAAATGCAAGTGCAAATGTCAAAAAAATGCAACCGCACGGCGCTAATCTGTGTTTTTGTTCCTAAAAAATACTCTCGCACACTACATTGTACTTTGAGAGTGAAGGGGCGGTAGAAGGGCAGCTGTGAACAAGGTTGAAAATTTGCCACTCCCCCCCACTTTGAAAAACACACTGCGACAACTTGTGTGGTTTTGTGTTTGATTTCCGCAGTGAATTTCACCCAAAAGTGCGTTGCGGCGGAAGAAACTGTTATTTTTTGCATTTCAAAACAAGTTTTATGGCCTGTTTTTACTGTTAAAACATTGCAAGTTTTGATTGCTGCCCTTCGGGCAATAGTTTACAAAAAAAACAAACTGTGGTATACTAATTCTAATTGACGCAGTGCGCACGGGAGAAGTATTTTGAAAACCAAGTATTTGCAATTTAACGAAGAAGATTTGTCCGTTGCGGGGCAGTTGATAAGGGATGGAAAGCTTGTTGCTTTCCCCACCGAAACGGTGTACGGTTTGGGTGCAAACGCACTGGACGAAGTGGCGGTAAAATCCACCTACGTTGCCAAGGGCCGCCCGTCGGATAATCCGCTGATAGTTCACGTGTGGAATAAAAATCAAATTGCCGAAATTGCCGAACGCATAACGCCCGATGCGGAAAAAATCATCGATTGTTTGATGCCTGCAAGCATTACGATAGTTTTGCCCAAGAAAAAGATTATTTCCGATTGCATAACGGCAGGGTTGGATACCGTTGCCATTCGCATGCCCAAATCCGTTCAAGCAAGAGAATTTTTGCGTCACTGCAACGTTCCCGTTACTGCTCCCAGTGCCAACACAAGTTCTCGCCCCAGCCCCACAACTTGGACTGCGGTAAAGGAAGATATGGACGGCAAAATTTCCGCAATTTTGTGCGGAGATCCTTGCGAAGTGGGGATAGAATCCACGGTGCTGGATTGTTCCGGCGAAACGCCGCTAATTTTGCGCCCCGGCTACGTCACGGCGGAAAAATTGCAAGCGGTGTTGGGTAAACCGGTGCGTGTGGTAACCGACCCCAAGGAAAAAGTTAATTCTCCCGGTGTCAGGTACAAACACTACGCTCCCAAGGTGCCCATGGCGTTGGAATTGGACGGCGACGTTCAAAAATTAACTGCGTACTATCAAAACTTGCTGTCACAAGGGTACAATCCCGTGCTTTTGGTGGAACACACGGAACGTTTTCCTCAGTGTAACACGTGGGAAATAGGCAAAACGGACGACGAAGTTGCGCAAAATCTTTTCGAAAACTTGCGCTATCTGGAAAAACGCTACGACTATATCGTTGCCAGTTTTTCATCCAAAACTCAATTTGCGCAAAGCATTTTGAACCGTTTGGTGCGTTCCGCTTCCCACAACCTAATTTAAGGTTCGTGTGCTAAAATCGACGCGTTGTGCCGCACTAAAAACAATGTTTTTGTGTCAAAATGCTTGTTTGTTGTGGCATTTTTGAATAGCGGCGCAAAAAACGCCGTTGTAAAAAACAAAATTTACCGTTTTGTCCGCATTTCGGGGTACAAAACGTTATCGGTTGTAAAATTTTAATTTCGGGGTGAAAAAATGAAAATTTCCGTTGCAAGCGACCACGGCGGTCTGGAACTGAAAAATCAAATTATCGGATATTTGCAAAGCAAGGGGATCGAAGTTGTCGATTTCGGCACCTTCACCAAGGATAGTTGCGATTATCCCGATTTTGCCCGTTTAGCGGCGCAAGCGGTGGCCGACGGCAGTTGTCAAAAGGGCATTGTGGTGTGTACCACCGGTATCGGCGTTTCCATTGTCGCAAACAAAGTGAAAGGGGTTCGTTGTGCGCTGTGCACAAACGAAGATATGGCAACCATGACTCGCCGACACAACGATGCCAACGTTTTGGCAATGGGGCAAAAGTACGTAGATTTTCCCCTTGCACAAAAAATTGTCGATGCCTTTTTGAACACGCCTTTCGACGGCGGTCGCCACCAAATAAGAGTGGATAAAATCGAAAACGTGCGCTAGACTGCACGTTAACGGAGAATGAAGCATGATTGAAGAAGTTGTAAATTCCATAATAGAAGCGGAAGATGCCGCTGCCAAGAAAATTGCCGCTGCCAAAAACGACGCAAACGAAATCGTTGCAAATGCGGAAATTCGTGCGACGGAGCTGAAAAAGAAAGCTTCCGCCGAAAATAAGGCTGTTTTTGCGCAAAAAAGCAAGGAAATTCAAGCAAATGCGGCGCAAAAATCCAACGAAGAATTGGCAAAACTCAATGCTTTGGCGGACGAAGAAGTTGCCGGTTACGAAAAAAACGTCGATGCGGCAGTAAAAATCGTTTTGGAGCACTTGTTGTAATATGGCGATAGTAAAAATGAAACGCATGACTTTGTTGGCATTGAAATGCGACAAAGACAAAATATTCGACGCGCTAATCAAAAGCAATGTCGTTCAGTTGAAGCGGACGGAGGAAATTGTCGGTTGCACGACGGAATCGACGGATAGCGGTGTTCAACGCTTTTCGGAATCGGCTCGCCGTGCGGAAGATGCAATAGTGTATCTAAATAATTTTGCCGATACTTTCAACGTGACTAAGGAAAAATCCGAGCCCAAGGCTTCCGTTCCCAAAACATCCTTTGCTCGCCCGTTAATAGAATTGGATTTCAATTTCTTTTTGAATTTCGGCGCAAAGCAAACGGAAATTGAAGAACAGTTGAACGACTTGCAATCGGCAAGGGAAAAACTTGCGGAAACGGAAAACTTGTTGAAGCAAAACGCTGCCCAAACGGAAAAATTTGCCGTCTACGAAAGTTTGCCTCATCCCACAACTTGGTATGCGGATACGGACTTTGCTTTTGTGCGTCTTGTGCAGTTGCCTACTTCCGAATGGAACGGTTTTTGCGAGTTTGCCAGGGATTTCCCCCTTGTGGAAGTGCAAAAAGCGGCAGGAAACGTTCAAACAACCGTTGTCGCCGTCGTCGGACACAAAAGTCAAACGGAATTTTTCGATGGAGCGGCACAATTCGGATTGGTAAAAAGCGACGTGAGTTGCGACGTTTTGCCTCAAAACGTGTTGCAAAATCTTGCCGAAGAGCGAGAAAAATTGCAAGAACGGTTGCACGAAACAAAAAAACAAATTGTTTCTTTTTGTGAACTTGTTCCGCAGTGGAAAATTTATGTCGACTGGATGAACTTGTGTGCAAAAAAGGCGCAAGCGGACGGAGATTTGCAAAAAACTGCGCAAACGTTCGTGTTGGAAGGGTACTATCCTGCCGAAGATGAACAACTTGTGCAAGATGCCGTTGAGCAAATAAGTCAGTGTTTCGTGGCAACTTTCCACGAAATAGGCGAAGAAGAATTTGCCCCAACGTTGACTAAAAATAACAAGTTGGTAAACAAATTCGAGTGTATCACAAACGCCTACACTCCGCCAAACTATCACGATATCGACCCAAACCCGGCAATGACGGTGTGCTACTTCGTGTTGTTCGGTTTCATGGTTGCGGATATTGGCTACGGCTTGTTGTTGGTGTTGGCAGGGCTTGCGGCACATTTCATCATCAAGCAGCAAACGGGTGTCAAAACGCTGTTGCAAGTGTTTGGATTTTGCGGACTTGCGGCAATAGCGGTGGGCGCACTGTTCGGTTCGTTTTTCAGCTATTCGCTGTATCCCGGTATTATCCCCGATCCTTCCCAGTATCCCATGTTGACAATTATTTTGAGCATTATTATGGGTATTTGTCACATCATGGTGGGTGTTGGGTGCAACATGGCAACCAAGTACAAGCACGGCAAAAAACTTTCCGCTTGGCTTGCGGATTTTCCGTGGCTGTTCGTTTTTGCAGGACTGGTTGTGGCAATTTGGAACGCGGCAGTGGATATGGCCGCCTACGAGCCTTATCAGGTGCTGAAATTGCCTCCAACGGTGGCAAATATAGGTCTTTACGTGTGTTTGGGTGCGTTGGTAGTGGCCGTGGTGTTTGCCGGTGTGGATGTGAAAGGCTTCAAGGGTAAAGTTACCAAAAGTTTTGGCAGTTTGTACGGTATCATCAACTATTTTTCCGACGCAATGAGTTATATTCGTGTGTTCGGCTTGATGCTTTCGTCGGCGCTTATAGGTCAAGTTGTCAACATGCTTGCCGGTATGGTAACGGGTAACGGTGCAATCGGCTACGTGTTTGCCGCAATCATCTTGATTGCATTCCATTTGTTCAACTTGGTGATGGGCATTTTAAGTGTGTACATTCACAACGGAAGATTGCAGTACGTGGAGTTTTTCGGTAAGTTCTACGAGGGGGACGGACAGTTGTTCGTGCCGTTCGGAAGCGACACCAAGTACACTTTGTTGCAAAAAGGCAACTAAAAGCAGAAAAAACACGGCTTTGCCGTGAAAAAATATTCAAACAAACAAAATAACAAATAATTTTTCGGAGGAAAAGAAAAATGACAGGTTTAACTATCGGTATCATCGGTTTGGCACTCACAGTGGTGCTTTGCGGTGTCGGTTCCGGATTGGGACTTAAAGCAACGGGCAGTGCTGCGGCAGGCGTGTTGGCTGAAGATCCCAACAAATTCAGCAAAGTAATTGTGTTGGCACTTTTGCCTGCAACACAAGGTTTGTACGGTTTCGTAATTGCAATCGTAGGCGTGTTCATGTGTTTGCCCACTTCTTCGGCTTTGGCCGCAGCAGGCATTGCTCCCACGGCTGCTCAAATAACGGCGCAAGGCTGGGATCTTTTCTGGGCATGCGTTCCCATGATGTTGGGCGGCTCCATTTCCGGTTATTTGCAAGGTCGCACATGCGCAACCACAATCATCGGCGTTGGCAAAAAAAGTGAAGTTTCCAAAGCATTCTTGTTCCCTGCAATGATCGAATTCTACGCATTGCTTGGTTTGGTTGCTTCCATCATTTTGTTTGCAAACATCCCCGTTTCCGCAGTGGATCAAATTTTGATTCCCGAAGTTACCAAAACGGCAACGGCTTTCGTGGGATTTGTGGGATAGTTCCGAAAACAGAGGACTGTTATGAACGGAAAAGAAAACATTATCAACAAAATACTTTCCGATGCCGATTGCAAATGCGGCGAAATCTTGGCGGAAGCACAGGCTCAAGCACAGGAAATTGCCGAAAATGCACAACGTTCGGTTGCGGCGGAAGAAAAGCTTTTGTCCACTCGTTTGGAAAAACTTTCCGCCGAAAGTTTGCGCAACGGTTTGGCCGCTGCTCAACTTTCCGCAAAGAAGTACAAGTTGCTGAAAAAACAGCAACTTATTTCCGAATGCTATCAAAAGGCGTTGGATGCACTTGTCGCACTTCCTGCCACGCAAAAAAAGGCGTTTTTGACCAAACTTCTTTGTGATTTTGCCGAGGACGGCGAAACTGTTTTCGTTGCGGAATGCGATGCAAAAACAGTAAACCAAAAATTCCTGGACGGTATCGGCAAAAACCTTGTTTTGGGCGGTACGTGCAAGGCACTTGGCGGTGTCATTTTGCAAGGCGACGGCTACGACAAGGATTTGACGTTGGAAAAAGTTGTGGCATATGCTCGTGAACGGACGGAATCGGACGTGGCAAAAGCACTGTTTGGAGAATGAAATGAGCAATCAATTGTATGCAAACGGTCGTATTGCCGTTTTATCCACCAAACTTTTGGGGGTAGACAAATTCAACCGACTTGCCGAATGCGCTAGCTTGGCCGAGGCAATGAGGGTGCTTTCGGAATGCGGTTACGGCACGGCCAATGCGGCAGGCGGTAACTACGAAGGCGTTTTGAATGCCGAAACGGATGCCAATTTGGCACTTTTGGCAGAGCTGTGTTTCGATAAAAACGCTTTGTCGTATTTTTTGTGTAAGTACGATTATCACAACGCCAAAGTGTTGATGAAACGCAAGTATGCCCGTTTGGAAGGCACCGACGGTTGCTTTTTGAATGCGTCGCAAGATGTCGAAAAAATGCGCGAAGCGGTGGTTAACGACGATTATTCGGGGTTTTCTCGTATAATGGCTGAAGCGTGCGATGCCGTCGACACCAAGTTTGCAGAAGGCAATCGCAGTCCGCAAACGGTGGATAGAATTTTGGACGTGGCAATGTTCGCCGAAATGCACGAACGGGCAAAAAAATGTTCTTCTACCATGGTAAAAGAGTTGTGCAAGTGGGAAGCGGATACAGCCAACGTTTCACTGGTTTATAGGCTCAAAAAGGCGGCTCGTCCGCTAAAATCGTTGGACGATTGGTTTGTCGTCGGCGGAACCGTCGGCAAAAAGCAACTGGAAAAGTTTTGGCAAACGGGCGAATGCGACGGCAATGTGAGTGACAACGTCAAAAAGTTTTGTCGTTTGTGCACGTCGGAAAATGCAAATTTATCGGCGGCAGAAGCGGAAAAAACCGTCGTTCGCAACAAAATTGTGGCGGATTGTGCCGATTCGTTGTCCATTCAACCGGTTATATCCTACTTTTTGCGCAAGTCCGACGAAATCGACAAGGTTCGTTTCGTGTTAGTATCCGTCAAAAACGGTGTTGGTAGCGAAAGTATCAAAAGTGCGCTCAAATAGCGCCAAAAGGAAAATTTTATGGTAAACAAAATTGCCGTAATAGGCGATAAAGATAGCGTTTTGGCATTCAAATCGGTAGGTGTGGAAGTTTTCGACGCAACCACAGCACAGGACGCACAAGCGCTGATAAAAAAACTGTCTCAACAGCAGTACGCCGTGCTGTTTTTGGCGGAAAATTTGGCAGAACAAATTCCTGCCGTATTGGCAAAGGCCAAAACACAGCCGTTTCCTGCCATTGTTCCCATTCCCACGTCGGAAAAGTCGTCGGGTTTTGGGCTATCGGGTATCAAAAACGACGTGGAAAAGGCCATCGGCGTGGATATTATTTTTAACAAAGAGGACAAATAAATGACCGGAAAAATCGTTAAAGTAAGCGGTCCGCTTATCGTTGCGGAAAACTTGGCGGACGTGGAAATGTACGACGTCGTCAAGGTTTCCGATAAAAAACTTATCGGCGAAGTAATTGAATTGCGCAACGACAAGGCAAGCATTCAGGTATACGAAGAAACAAGCGGTTTAACAGTGGGCGATACGGTGGAATCAACCGGCGCACCCCTTTCGGTGGAATTGGGGCCGGGGCTGATAGAAAGCATTTTCGACGGTATTCAACGTCCGTTGAACAAACTTATGGAAAAGTCCGGCAGCCGTATTTGCCGTGGCGTGGAAGTAAATTCGTTAAGTCGCGAAAAACTGTGGCATTTCGTGCCGGCAGTCAATGTGGGCGAAACGGTGCAAGCAGGCGATGTTTTGGGTACCGTGCAAGAAACCAAAGTGGTGTTGCACAAAATTATGGTGCCCTATGGCATCAGCGGAAAGGTTACTTCCATCGTTGCCGAAGGCGACTATGTCGTCACCGACGAAATTGCTTCGGTGGACGGAAAATCTTTGTCCATGATGCAAAAATGGCCTGTGCGCAAAGGTCGTCCTTACAAATCCAAAATGGCACCGGATTTCCCCATGGTAACGGGACAACGAATTATCGACACGCTGTTCCCGATAGCAAAGGGCGGTGTGGCGGCTGTTCCCGGACCGTTCGGAAGCGGCAAAACCGTCGTTCAACACCAACTTGCCAAGTGGGCGGATGCCGATATCATCGTGTACGTCGGTTGCGGTGAGCGCGGAAACGAAATGACGGACGTTTTGCGTGAATTTCCGGAATTGCAAGACCCCAAAACGGGCGAAGCGCTTATGAAGCGCACCGTGCTTATCGCAAACACTTCGGATATGCCCGTTGCTGCGCGTGAAGCCAGCATCTACACCGGAATCACCATTGCGGAATACTTCCGCGACATGGGCTACACCGTGGCAATCATGGCGGATAGCACTTCCCGTTGGGCGGAAGCCTTGCGTGAAATGAGCGGTCGTTTGGAAGAAATGCCGGGTGAAGAAGGCTATCCTGCGTATTTGGCAAGCCGTCTTGCGGAATTCTACGAGCGTGCCGGCATCGTAAAAGTGTTGGGCAGTTCCGATACAGTCGGTGCCGTTTCCGCAATAGGTGCCGTATCTCCTCCGGGCGGCGACCTTTCCGAACCGGTTTCGCAAGCGACGCTCAGAATCGTCAAGGTGTTTTGGGGGTTGTCGGCACAGTTGGCCTACAAACGCCATTTCCCGGCAATAGATTGGCTCACAAGTTATTCGCTTTATGACGATAAATTGGAAGATTGGTATGCCGAAAACGTTGCGGAAGATTTCAACCAACTCAAAGCGGAAATTCGCTACGTTTTGCAAGAGGAAAACCAACTCAACGAAATCGTGCGCTTGGTAGGTATGGACGCATTGGGTGCCCGTGACAGATTGACCATGGAAACGGCAAAATCCATTCGTGAAGACTACTTGCACCAAAACGCTTTCCACGAGGTTGATACCTACACGTCACTGTACAAGCAATATCGCATGATGCGTCTTATTTTGGGATTTTATCACGAAGCGACGGCGGCATTGGATCGCGACGTAGAGTTGAACGCATTGCTCAATTTGCCCGTGCGGGAACAAATCGGCCGCAGCAAATATATCGAAGAAGCACACGTTGATAAGTTTGACGAAATCGAACGCAACGTGAAAAAACAAATCAACGAACTCAGTAAGGGTGAAGAATAATGTTTAAGGAATACAAAACAATTCGAGAAGTGGTTGGGCCGCTTATGTTGGTTGATCACGTCAGCGGCGTAAGCTACAACGAACTTGTGGAAATCAAGCAAGAAAACGGTGAAATTCGCAAAGGTAAAGTGTTGGAAGTTAACGGCGACCGTGCATTGGTGCAACTTTTCGAAGGCACGCAAGGCTTGAAAATTGCCACTTCCAAGGCTCGTTTTTTGGGCAGAAGTTTGGAACTTGCCGTATCGGAAGAAATGCTTGGTCGTGTTTTCAACGGTATGGGCGAACCTATCGACGGCGGTGCACCGATAATTGCCGAACAGCGTTTGGATATCAACGGACAACCCATCAACCCCTATTCACGGGATTATCCCAACGAATTTATTCAAACGGGTATTTCCGCGATAGACGGCTTGAACACGCTCGTTCGCGGTCAAAAATTGCCTGTGTTTTCCGCCAGCGGTTTGCCGCACGCGCAACTTGCCGCTCAAATTGCCCGTCAAGCAAAGGTTTTGGGCGATGACGAAAAGTTTGCCGTAGTGTTCGGCGCAATGGGCATCACCTACGAAGAAGCGGATTTCTTCATCAAGGATTTCAACAAAACCGGGGCAATCGAACGCACTGTAATGTTCATGAACTTGGCAAACGACCCGGCAATCGAGCGTATTTCCACCCCTCGCATGGCGTTGACGGCGGCAGAGTACCTTGCTTTTGAAAAAGGCATGCAAGTGCTCGTTATTTTGACGGACATCACTAACTACGCAGAAGCACTGCGAGAAACGTCCGCCGCACGCAAGGAAGTGCCCGGCCGCAGAGGTTACCCCGGATACATGTACACCGACCTTGCTCAAATCTACGAACGTGCAGGGCGTATTCACGGTTGCAACGGTTCTATCACGCAAATTCCCATTCTTTCCATGCCGGAAGACGACAAAACGCACCCCATCCCCGACCTTACGGGATATATCACCGAAGGACAAATAATTTTGTCCAGAGATTTGTACAAGCGTGGCTACAATCCGCCCATCGATGTTTTGCCCAGTCTTTCCCGTTTGAAAGATAAGGGTATCGGCGAAGGCAAAACACGCAAAGACCATGCCAGCACCATGAACCAACTGTTTTCCGCCTATGCTCAGGGCAAGGAAGCCAAGGAACTTTCCGCAATTTTGGGCGAAGCGGCGCTTTCCGACGTAGACAAACTGTATGCAAAGTTTGCCGTCGAGTTTGAAAAGCAGTACATTGCACAAGGTTTCAACACCAACCGCACGATAGAAGAAACGTTGGATCTTGGATGGAAACTTTTGGGAATTTTGCCCAGAAGTGAGCTGAAACGTATTTCGGAAGAATTGTTGGATAAGTACTACAAACCTTACGAGGACTAAAAATGGCAGTAATGAACGTAAACCCCACGCGTATGGAAATGAAACGCCTTCAAGCAAGGCTAAAAACGGCCACGCGCGGGCACAAACTGTTAAAAGATAAAACCGACGAAATGATTCGCCGTTTCATAACGCTTGCCGAAGAAAACAAACGCTTGCGTTTGGAATGCGAAAAGGATTTGGCGGCGGCATTGCAAAATTTCACCGTGGCTCGTGCTAGTTCTGATAGCCGAGTGGTGGAAGAAGCCGTCATGATCCCCGGGCGTACGGTTTCTTTGTCTTGCAACAAACGCAAGGTTATGGGCATCGACGTTCCGTCCATCGATATCGACGAAAATGCGGAAGGAGAGTTGTATCCCTACAGTTTTTTGACGGTAACGGAAAAATTAGACGATTCCGTGCGTGGATTGAACGCCGTTTTGTACAAACTTATCAAACTGGCGGAAACGGAAAAAACGGTGAATATGCTTGCCGACGAAATAGAAAAAAACAAGCGTCGTGTCAACGCATTGGAAAACATCATGATTCCGCAACTCACCGAAACGATAAAGTACATCAAAATGAAGTTGGACGAAAGCGAACGTTCCGCCACCGTCCGTTTGATGAAAGTGAAAGATATCATCAACAATTGATTTTTGTGCGGTAACAACGCAAAAACATGATACGTACCGTGTTTTTTGTGACATTTTGCGCCAATTGTGGCAACTTGGGAAAATAAATTTTGTTTTGAAAACTGTTGCAACGTCGGCACAAAAAATGCGTTGACCAACACAACACGGACATTTGTCGCAAAATGCCGATGAAACGGAAAGTTCCACCTTGTTTCCCCACAAACAATATTCAACCAATGGGTACATGTTGTTATGAAAACAACGTTTTGTGCAAAGTCACGTTATCGGTACAATACAGTTGCAAACGTTACATCCGTTAAAGTTGGTTAGTCAAATGGGACAATGCAAAGTCTGCGTAGGTTTTGTGAAGTGTCCGCTGTTGTTATTTAGTTTCAATTTTCAAGCGTCCGAGTTTATTCTCGGACCTTTTTTGCTCTATGTCAAATGTTGTGTGCAAGAAGTTTGTCTCACCGCAGAACAGTTGTATTTTGGCAGTATTGCGAGGTACCTTTTGGTACTTTGGGGGTGGCAAACAAGTAAAATTTGTTTTCTGAATCTCTTAAAATTGCGTAACCTATGTGAGTTGCGTTTCAGTGCGTTTATCTTGTTGTTTGTCGGTTCGTTGTCAAAGTTGTGTACAAGAAGTTTTGCCTCACCGTTAGAAATAGCAGTTAGTTGTGTTTTGTGCTTCGCAGTAAAGCTTTTGCTGCTTGTAAGCGTATGTTGTCGGATGCAAAATCGATGGCGGCTCCCATCCTAAAAAACAATAAAACAAAAGTGCGTAAGTTGAAAAAAATAACTTACACACTTTTTGCTCCTTTTAATTTGTTAAATTGTCACAATTTTATTTGTAACATTGGTACGATACGACGATGTTACTGAAAATAACTTTGTTTTGAATATTTACCGAACCCATGACCAACTTAATTCTGTTGTTACGCAAGTTTACTAACTCCGAAGTGTAGGAAATAGACCTTGACAGTGCTTTCGGACCGGTTGTCAAACCGATATTTTGCACACCCATGTAATCCTCGTTGTAAATAATAACGTCGTATTTTGGGCTTCCGGCATACAAAAAGTCCCATCCCTTGAGCGTTCTCGTGTAACTAACTTGGTAAGAAACGGTTATTTTCATGTATTTGTATCCCACGTCTTCCAGTTCGTCGTAATCAAAGCCGGATGGCGTTATGTACGCAGTGACGTAGTTGCAATCCACCGAACAGTTTGCAATGCGTTTTTCGTCCGTTGTTTTGATTTGCTTTACAACTTCCGTAATTGCATCTATAACACCGGATACGCCGCCGGTGGAGTTTGAATTGTTGCCGTCATCGGACGTTGTGCCGTCCAAATCGCAACCGCTCAAACAAAACGAAACCAGCAAAATCATCGTCAACGCTAGCGCTATTCCAATTTTTTTCACACCCAATCACCTCGCTTGCAAAATATGCACAAAATTATCGTGCATCCATTTTACAACTGTCACATTGTTTGTCAAGATGTTTTCAAAAAAAATTAAATAATTTTTGCAGTTTTAGGGGAAAATGAAAATTTTTGCGGAAATTATTATTGTTGAAGAATTTTGACTTATACGGAGCATTATGAACGAACTCATTGATTTCATGCAACAAGTCAAACGTGCCAACGATATCGTGGACGTGATTGGCTCTTATTTGGAACTGCGGCAGCACGGCACCAACTTTGTGGCGCGCTGTCCTTTTCACGGAGAAAAAACACCCAGTTTCAACGTAAGCAGGAACTTGCAAATTTTCAAATGTTTCGGTTGCGGCGAAAGCGGCGACGTGTTGAAATTCGTGCAAAAGTACGAATCGTGTTCGTTTTTGGAAGCGTTGGAAATTCTTGCAAAGCGTGCCGGGATGAAAATGCCGGAAACTCAAGCGCAAAAGCGGGACAAAAACTACGACGAAAAGAAGAAAAAGCGTGACGTTTACTTTGCTATTTGCCGTGAAACGGCGGTGTTTTATTACAAAACTTTTTATTCTGCGCGTGGCGAAGTTGCTCGCAAGTACATGGAAAAGCGTGGCTTCGACGAAGAAACGCTCAAAAAATTTGGCGTTGGCTACTCTCCGGATATGTTTTCGCTGGTAAACTACTTGGAACGCAAAAACTTTTCACACGACGATTGCGTTGCATGCGGCGTTCTTCAGCGCAAGTCTAACGGCACCGTTTTCGATGCCTTGGCGGACAGATTGATTGTTCCAATTTTCAACGTAAGCGGCAAGGTGATTGCATTCGGCGGTAGGGGGTTGGACGAAAAAACAATATCTTTCGGCAAGTACAAAAACACCTCCGATACGCCCTTGTTCACCAAAAAGGATAACGTGTTCGGCTTGAATTTTGCCAAGGAACAAAAACAGCAGTCGGCATTGCCCAACATTGTTATGATGGAAGGGTACATGGACGTGATGGCAAGCTATCAAGCCGGTTTCAAGCGTGCCGTTGCCAGCATGGGCACTTCGCTAACGGAAAATCAGGCAAAACTGTTGTCTCGCCTTACCGATACGGTGTACATTTGCTACGACGGCGATTCGGCCGGGCAAAAAGCCACCGTCAGGGGCTTGGATATTTTGGATAAAGCCGGTTTGGACGTGCAAGTCATGTCCGTGCCGGAGAATTTGGATCCGGACGAGTACATCAAAAAGTACGGTGCGGCGGAATTCGAAAAGTTGATAGATCAAGCCAAGGCCTTGCCGGACTACAAGTTGGATTTGCTCAAAAATACTTTCCCGTTAAACACGGATAACCGCACTCGCAACAAAAACATGCCCAAGTTTGTCAACGGTGCGGTAAAAATGTTGCAGCAACTCGACGACGTGCGTCAAGCGCATTATATTGCGCAAGTTGCGGCCTACACCGGTTATTCACAGGAATTTTTCCGCAGAAAATTGGACGAAACGGCAGAAGAATCGGAAGAAGACGTCGCCGTATCCGATAACACTCTTTCCGGGGAAATAAAGGCAAAGTATTTTGTCGCGGCAAGTTTGCTGGCAAATCAGCCCTACGCCACGTTGGAACAAAAACCCTATTGCGAAACGGACTTTTTATCCAAACTGTTCGATTACGTTTGGGAATGCCGTCAAAACGGTCAAAAACCGCAGTCGGATATGATCTACACGCTGTGTCCCAACGCTTCGCAAGAGGAATATTCACAAATAATCGACGTGGATTTTTCCGTCGAGCGGCAGGAAAAGAACAAAAAGTATTTTGAAGAGTGCAAGAAAATTTTGATGGTGGAAAGTTTGAAACAGCAACAAAGTGATATCACCAAGCGTTTCAAGGAAAACCCCGAACAATTGGATTTACTTGCGCAAATAACGGAAATAAACAAAAAAATCGACGATATATTGAAAAAGGAGATAAAGTAATGGAAATCACGCAAGATTTTTTGCAAACGTTACTGTCGGAAGTTAAAAACGACACTTCCAAAGTTACCTACGAAGAATTGGAAAACAAGTTAGAAAAACTGGACCTTTCCGCCGAACAAAATGCGGAAATCTACAGATATTTGGAAAACAACGGCATGAAAATCGTCGATGCTTTCGAAAAGGACAACTCCGCCTTGTACAAGACAATCGGAGACGTCGCAGTGGACGACCCTGTCAAAATGTACTTGAAGGATATCGGCAAAGTGCCCCTTTTGTCCGGCGAAGAAGAGGTGGAATTGGCACAAAAAATGATGGACGGTGACGAGGAAGCAAAACGCAAGCTTTCCGAGGCCAATCTCCGTTTGGTTGTATCCATTGCAAAACGCTACGTGGGCCGCGGAATGCTGTTTTTGGATTTGATTCAAGAAGGCAACATGGGGCTTATGAAAGCGGTGGAAAAATTCGATTGCACCAAAGGTTTCAAATTTTCCACTTATGCAACATGGTGGATTCGTCAAGCAATCACCCGTGCAATAGCCGATCAAGCCAGAACCATTCGTATTCCGGTACATATGGTGGAAACAATCAACCGTCAAGTGCGCACGCAACGCATTTTGTTGCAAGAATTGGGGCGTGAACCTACTTCTGCGGAAATTGGCGAGCGCATGGGCATTTCCGCCGAAAAGGTGGAAGAAATTCAAAAAATTGCACAGGATCCCGTCAGTTTGGAAACACCCATCGGCGAAGAAGAAGACAGCCACTTGGCGGATTTCATCGAAGACAACAAAACCATCGCGCCAAGCGACATGGCTGCACAAACGATGTTGCGTGAACAACTTATTGCCGCTTTGCACAAACTCACTCCCCGCGAAGAAAAGGTTATCCGTTTGCGCTACGGCTTAGACGACGGCAAACAACGCACTTTGGAAGAAGTGGGACGGGAATTTAATGTCACTCGTGAAAGAATTCGTCAAATAGAAGCAAAAGCGTTAAGAAAACTTCGCAATCCCAGCAAATCCAAGAAGTTGCGCGACTATTTGGACTAAAATGATAACAAAAAGATTGGAAAAAATAATTTCCGCATTGCCGCAGTGCGAAGTGCTTGCCGATGTCGGGTGCGATCACGGCTATGTGGGATTGAGCGCTTTGCAATGGGGAATTGCCCGAAACGTGGTTTTCGTGGATATTTCCGCGCCCAGTTTGCAAAAGGCCAAGCAACACTGTTCGGAAGAATTGCTGTCGCGTGCAAGTTTCGTGTGCCAAAACGGCTTGGGAGAGGTTAGTGCGGACTGCGCCGTTATTGCAGGCATGGGCGGCATGGAAATTATTTCCGTGTTGGACGGCGCACGGCATTTGCCGGAACGTCTGGTGTTGCAACCCATGCGCAATCAAAGCGAAGTGCGGCAACGCCTTTTGCGTGACTACGAAATTTTGACGGACGAAATTTTTTTCGACGGCAAATTCTACGACCTTATCACGGCAAAAAAGGATGGTGCAAAACAAACGCTCACGCGCCGTCAATTGCTTTTCGGAAAGGATAATTTGCAAAATCCGTCACAGGATTTTGTTGCATATTTGCAAAAATTGCAAAAAGAATATCAACAAATACAACAACAGTGCAACGGCGCTTATTCGTCGGAGAAGTACGAGCAAGCAAGTAGCATTCTAAAAGAGATTTTGGAGGAACAAAAATGATACAACAAGAAATGTTGCAGTACCAAACTTTGGATATCGAACTCAACAGAATCGAACGTGATTTAAGAAAAAACCAGTTTTACGTCAAGCGTAAAGAAATTAAAGTTGCCATTCAATCGGGCGAAGAACAACTTGCCCGTTTGGAACACAAAACGTTGGATCTTCGCAATCAACTTGCCGCCGCAACCCAAACGTTGCAAAGAATCACGGCAGTTATCGACGAACACACAAAGGAACTTGCCGATATCGAAGACCAAGACGAACTCAACTACATGAGCAAGAAGTTGGACGAGCAGTTGGCATTGCTTTCCGCCACGGAAAAGGATGTTAAACAAATTTTGCGTGAAGCGGAAGAACTGGAAAAGACCTTCGACAATGTTTCCAAGGCGCAAATTCCCCGTCTTGCAAACGAATACAACAAGTGCAACGTAGAATTCGACAAGGCAACCAACGAAGTTAAGCCGCGTGTTGTGGAATTGAAAAAACAGCAAGCGGAACTTAAAAACGTTATCGATGCGGCGTTGTTCGAGCGGTACAAAAAACTTTCCGAAACGGTGCGTCCCGTTTTCGTTCCGTTGATGGACGGAACAACCAACAGATGCGGCGGTTGTCGCATGGAAATGCCCGAAGCACAGGTGGAAGCAAAAATGGCGGAAAAAGGTTTCGTGGTTTGTGAACACTGCGGACGCATCATCTACAAAAAGTAGATTTTTGTCAAAATGTCGCCAAAAACGCCACACGTTGACGAAATTTGCGACACAAAAGGTTTTTGTGGCCTTAATGTGAATGAGATATTTGCATGTTATTGTGAATGTTAGAAATCGACTGCGTTGCCAAACCGCCACGCGCGACCACGTCATGGCCCAGTTTATTTACAGATAGAAGGGCAATGCTTCGCAAAAACGATAAAGGTAGCGCGTTTTTGCGCTCTAATTCGCAAATTTTGGACTTTGTGTCTAATATTGGGGTGCAAGAAATTTTCACTCCGACAGTAAACGGTTTGAAATAGTTGGCTTTTAGCTGTCCTGCGAGGTGCTTCGCAGGACAGTTTTCGTTAGCAATCCAGTGGAAAATAAATTTCGAAAAAACGGACTGTTATTGTTTTGAAAATTGTCGTTTGCCGCTCAAAGTATTATCTTGCAATGCGGTGTGGGGAGCATGCATGATTTTGCATTGTGCCATTGCTTGCGTTGAGGCAACATGTATATCAAAATATTGACAAATGCACCCCAAAACACATTTTGCGTTGACGTATTTCTAAGCACACTAAACTAAATCAAAAACTCAAAAAAAGTTAATTCAAAGCAAAATGCGTTCGAAACCATTCGAACGCATTTTTGTAGTCGTCTACAATTTTGTTGAAAAGAGTATTTTGCACAATGTTTTTGGAGTGATAGGGGCGGTGAGGTGTGCCCGCAATTTTGGGTGTCGATTGTTTGAACGGATATTGTTACAATCGTTGTTGAGCACAAACAGTCGTCATTCGGCAGGTAATCACCACTTGTTGAACACTTTCTCTGCAAATCCCAAACGTTTTTCAATTTTCACCTTGCTTCCGTCGTCCAAAATTGCCTCTCCGCTGAAATATCCAAAAACTTGGTGTTGCCGTGATGCCAAAATTCCAAGGTTGGTCACGTCCTTTCTATCCAAAACGGGAACAAAATCCAACGTCAAACGCCCTTCGTTGTCGTGAATTTTCCACGGAGACAAAAAGTCGTCTTTGTCGTCTTTCAAGGGAATTTCAAAAACAACTTGGTCCAATTTGTGCGCAATGCCGTTTGCAAACAGCATATTTTCGGAAGCGGCAGAGGTGTCGCCAAATCCGTAGCCAAGGTTGAACCCGAAAGTTTCGCCGTTATCCAGTCTTGTTTGCAAACTTGCCCAGTACCAAGTGTTTTTGTACGTCCAAATTCCCCGTCCCCAGTCCA
>CAZADD010000021.1:0-19670 GCA_964483825.1 uncultured Oscillospiraceae bacterium | reverse complement strand
CTTCTTGTGGCAAACACTGGATGCAATTCATACAACATTGTATTGGACAAGCTTGACGAATATGCCTAAGCGACAAAACAATATTGCTACTAAAAAAATGCAAGCTGCAACGTTCACCACTTTCACCCACAAACACAAAAAGCACTCGAAAATTTCGAGTGCTTTTGATAAATTTAGTTGTTAAAATCGGAATTACACCTTTGCACGTTCCATGTATTCGCCTGTGCGAGTGTCGATTCTGATGTATTCGCCTTCGTTCACAAACATGGGAACCATAAGCGTGTAGCCTGTTTCCACCGTTGCTTGTTTTGTAGCGTTGGTTGCGGTGTTGCCTGCAACGCCCGGTTCACATTCGGTGATTTGCAAAACAACGAAGTTGGGGGCTTCAACGGAGAATGCTTCGCCTTTGTAGAATTTGATGGTTGCAACCATGTTTTCTTTCATGAACATGAGTGCGTCTTCCACTTGTGCTTTGGAAAGGGGAACTTGTTCGTAAGTTTCCGGATCCATGAAGTAGTAAATTTCTCCGTCGGAATAAAGATATTCCATTTCCTTGTTTTCAATGTGTGCCAATTCAAACTTTTCCGAAGGGTTGAAAGTTTCTTCGCGAACAGCACCCGTTACAACGTTTTTGATTTTCGTTCTTACGAACGCTGCCCCCTTACCGGGTTTTACGTGTTGGAAATCTACGATTGTGTAGATACCGTTGTTGTAGACGAACGTTACGCCCTTTCTGAAATCGCCTGCTAAAATCATTTTTCTGTGCCTCCTATCCGTTTCTTATAGAATTATAATATTTTTATCAGATATTGTCAAATCAATAACTTTATCTTCTTCAATTAGTAGCAAATCTTCTATTCTTACACCACCGACGCCGGGAACGTAAATGCCCGGTTCGCAAGTGATAAACTGACCTGCTTGCAAATTTTGCGTGGAATACATCGATGCACGGGGTTCTTCGTGGATGTCGATGCCCAAACTGTGCCCGGTGCTGTGTGTAAAATACTGTTCGTAGCCGTTTGCCTTTATCACTTCGCGACAGTAGGAATCCAATTCCTTGCCGCCCATTCCGGGATAAGCATTAACGATGCCGTTCTTTTGAGCCATCAAAACCACGTTGTAGATTTTGTGCATTTCCTCCGACGGTTCGCCCAAAAACACCGTTCTTGTCATGTCGGAGCAATAACCGTGATACCTTGCACCGAAATCCATTGTGATGGGATCGCCGATTTGCAAAGGTTTATCGGTAGGATGAGCGTGCGGCTTGGAAGAATTCAGGCCCGATGCGATGATTGTATCGAATGCAAGGCCTTCCGCACCGTGCTTATCCATCAAATATTCCAATTCGATTGCCAAGTCACGCTCGGTCATTCCCGGTTTTATAACGGAAAGAACGTCTTTGAAAGCGGCATCCGTTATCGACTGTGCCTTTTTGACGTAGGAAATTTCCGTTTCGTCCTTGAAACTGCGAACGAAATTGATGTGATCGCCGGACGGAACAAGTTCAAAATCGGAAAGTTGCTTTTTCAAATCTTCGAAATCACGAACGGTGAGTTCGGTATCTTCAAATCCTACCGTTTTGACTCCGTGCTCATGCAAAATTTCCGTAACCATGCCCGAAGCACTTAAGCCGTTTGCTATTTGCAAAACGTCCAAAGTTTCCGATTGCAAAGCACTTGCCATTTCGTAGTATCTCGGATCGGTTATAAACACGTTTTTGTTGTCAGGCAACAGTACCAAATAGCCAAACGTGGATTGAAAACCGGTGAAATACATTCTGTTTTTGTCGCTGATTACCAATATTGCATCAGTTTGTGCCAGCGAGAACAGCCTTTCTGTGTTTTTCATATTGTTTCTCCTGCTAATACGCTTTCGTAGATACGTTTCATTGTTATTGCATCATCCGCTTGCATGCCGTCCGATTCGCAAATGACGACCGGCTGCAAGTTGCGCTTTACCAAAACTCTTGCCAACGGCAAAAATTCGGGACCGTAGACGGTATCGGCAAAGGTAAGGTGTCGCACTTCGCCGCCGTTGGAATACTCTATCTTTGAGAAATGCACGTGGAATTTTTCCGTACGTTCGCGCCCCAAACTGTTTTCCACAGTTGAAACGAGTGCATCGAAGTCTTCTTCCGTCTTCAAACTGCCGTAAGTGCGTGCATTGATGTGACCAAAATCTATTGCGGGCAAGTAAAAATCCGCAACTGTGCAAAAATCCGCAACTTCGGCAACGTCGCCGATTTGATTTATTTTCCCCATCGTTTCGGGGCAAAACCACATATCGTCCAAGCCGTTTTCGCGAATTTTTTCCGCCAAAACTTCCAAACGAACCTTTGTTAGCGCAACGGCCTCTTCACGAGTCATTTTTCCGACGGTTGACGGATGAAAAACAATGCGTTTTGCACCGAATTGCTTGGCTTTTTGTGCACTGCGAATAACGTAGCCGTAGGATTTTTCCGCCATTTCGTCGGAAGGATTTGCAAAATTGATGTAGTAGGGAGCATGCACCGACAATTCAACGTTGAACTGCTTTGCCAACTCGCCAATTGCTGCCGCTTTTTCGTCAGAAACGTTAATTCCGCGACCGAACGAATATTCATAGGCATTTAGGCCTTGATCGGCACACCACTTGGGTGCGTCTGTTGTAGACGTGTGCCCCTCGTCGTAGAATCTTTTGCTGTTTCCGCTAGGACCGAATTTAATCATTTAGTACAACCTCTACATCTTTTTGCAACTGTTGTGCAAGCGCCTTTTCATCGGGAAATTTTTGTGCGTTGCGCAAAAAACTTGTTAAGGCAATTTTCACTTTTTTGCCGTACAAATTGCCGTCAAAATTCAACAAATGCGCTTCCACCGTTGCTTTTTCCACGCCAAACGTGGGCAAACCGCCAACGTTGACAACCGCACGGAAAGTTTTGCCGTCCACGGTGACGGTACCCGAGTACACACCTTGCGGCATCAATTTTTCCGACTTCACCGAAAGATTAGCCGTGGGAAAGCCCAACTTGTGCCCAACTTCACGGCCATGTTCAACGATGCCCTCAAAAAAGAACGGTTCGGATAAATATCCGTTTGCTTGCGAAATTTTGTTTTCCGCAATAAGTTGACGAATCAAACTGCTGCACACCTTTTGACCGTTTTGTTTTACCAAATCCACAACGTGCACAGGACAAACGTTTTTCAGTGTGCTTGCCACGTCGCTTGCCGTGAGCATATCGCTGCCGCAAGTGAAATCGGCACCGCACACGACTGCTTGCAAATTGAACGAAGCAATTTTATTCAAAAAATCATTGCCGCTCATGGACATAAACGCACCGTCGAATTTGGCATACAACGTGACATCTACGCCAAGATTTTGATACAAGCTCAAACGCTCGTCGAAGGTGTAAATCAGCTTTACGGGGCGTTTGAGCGTCTCAAAATGGCTGTTGCTAAACGTGAACAATGCCACTTTGCAATTTGAGGCCAATTTTTGAGCGTGTTCCAACAATGCGACGTGTCCAACGTGCATGCAATCAAAAAAGCCCAAACACAAAACGATAGGCTGATTGAAGTTTTGTTCAAAAGAAATTACTTCCACACCGAACTCTCTTTCGTCACCAATTTTTCATGTAGTATTGCAAATCGAGCACGCCGTTGCGGTTTGTTCCCAAACCGAAAAACACACCGTTACAATAAATCTTTTTGTAGCCGCCCTCGAACGGACACACTACTTTTCTACCGTTATCCAAATCGTCGAAAAATTCCGTTGCAACGTCGCAACGTTCCAAATCGGCAAGTGCGAAATCGACAGGCAACACGCAATCTTGCTTTTTTTCACGAATTTCATCCATCGTGTAGGCGTTTTCCAACAAAAAACAGCCCGATTGAAGACGAATTAGACAACTCATATACCCGACGGTACCCAAAAGTTCCGCCAAGTCACGTGCCAACGACCTTATGTAAGTTCCGGCACTGCAAGTTATATCAAAAACAAAAGTATCTTCCGATTGACGGCGAATAAACTTGAAATCGAAAACGGTGACCTTGCGAGTTTTTAACTGAACGTCAACTCCGTTCCGTGCCAGTTTGTAAGCCTTCACTCCGCCGACGGAAATCGCCGAATAGGCAGGAGGCAACTGGTCCAACGTGCCATTAAGTTTTTTCAACACTTCTTTGACGGCTTTTTCCGAAGGAATTGTGCCGTTCCCCGTTACAACTCCGTAGGAATCCAACGTATCGGTGGTTTTACCGAACGTGAAATGAGCACGGTACACCTTAACCTTGTCCGTTAAAAAGTTGAACAATCTGGTTGCTTTTCCGACTGCAACGGGCAAAACGCCGGCCGCCCCGGGATCCAAAGTACCCAAATGCCCCACTTTTTCGCCCAAAACACCTTTTAGGCACACTACCACGTCGCTCGCCGTTGCACCGACGGGTTTCAATACGTTAACAAATCCGTTCATTGTTCCAAAGTCCAACCGAACACACGCACGATGCGTTCGATAACGTCTTCCAAATAACCGCTTATCATACAGCCGGCCGCAACCAAATGTCCGCCACCACCGAATTCCTTGCAAACGTCACGCACGTTAAATTCTTTTCCGCGCATGCTCACCTTGAACACGTTGGGTGCGTACTCACACAAACTTACGCCTGCAACGGCAGTTTCCACACCAATGGCGTAGTTGACAATGCCCTCGCTTGCAGTGTGATCGGTGCCACATTCTTCCAAATCCTTAGCGGTGACGTAAATCAACGCCAACTTGCCGTCGAAATAGGTTCTTATGCGAGAAAGCGCACGCCCCAACACCTTGGTTTTGGCAAGGGTGGAATCGCGGAAAAACACACGGTTAACCTTGGATATATCGGCACCCATATCGCACATATCGGCCGCCATCAAAAACGACGGTTTATCCGTGTTGCTGTTGCAAAAATTTCCCGTATCCGTGCACAACCCCATGTAGAGATAAGTTGCAATTTCGCTGTCAATTTCCACGCCAAGACTGCAAATTATTTCGTAAACAATTTGACAGGTGCTGGCATACGGCAACACGCAGTTATACTTGGAAAAATACTCTCCGCCATGATGATCGACAGTCATTGTTTCCGGAAAAGAACAATATCCACCCATCAATTCGCCCAAACGGAACTCGTCGCCACAATCGACGGCAACCATAAGTTGGCACTTGCCTTCGAATGCGGTTTTGTATTCCGATACTCTTGCGAACTTGCAAAGGTTGTCGCTCATTGGACTGTCGCAAAACAGCGAAACAGTCTTGCCAAGCTTTCTCAAAGCCAAACCAAGCGCAATCGTTGCGCCGACGGTGTCGCCGTCCGGATTGGTGTGTGAAAACAGCGCAATGCTGTCGTGGGATTGCAAAACACTTGCAACTTGTTTAGTTGTTACCGTCTTTTTTGTTGATTTCATTCAAAATTTCATCGATTTTTTGACCGTACGCCATGGACGCATCCAACACGAAGTTGAATTGAGGCACCTTGCGTATGTGCATATTTTTGGATATTTCACGGCGCAAATACGCTTCGCTATCGCAAATTGCCAAAAACGTTTGAGCCGCCCTATCTGCGTTAGTAGAAAAAATACTAACGTAAACTTTGGCGGAATCCAATTCTCTGTCGCAATTTACTTCCAAAATTGTGAACATTTCCGTCAAACGGGGATCTTTCACCTTTTTTGAAAGCAATTCGGCAATGTAGCGTTTGAATTCCGAATTTAATTTTTCCACTCTGTTACTCATTGTGCAATTTCTTCCATTTGATAAACTTCGAATACGTCGCCGACTTTGATGTCGTTGTAGTTTTCGATAGAAATACCGCATTCATAACCCGAAGCAACTTCCTTGACGTCGTCCTTGAAGCGCTTCAAAGCCAAAATGTTGCCGTCGTAGACGGAAATGTTGTCACGGTAGATTCTAACCTTACCGTTACGTGCAACTTTGCCGCTGGTTACGTAGCAACCTGCAACAGCTCCGACACCGGTGATCTTGAATACTTCGCGAACTTCCACCGTTCCCAAAACATTTTCCTTAAACTTGGGAGCAAGCATACCTTTCATGGCTGCAGTCACGTCGTCCACTGCATCGTAGATAACGTTGTACAAACGGATATCCACGCCTTCTTGTTCGGCAACAGCCTTTGCGTTGTTATCCGCACGCACGTTGAAGCCGATGATGATGGCTTCCGAAGCTTTTGCAAGCATAACGTCCGTTTCGTTTACACCGCCAACGCCGCCGTGAATAGCGCGAACCTTGACTTCGTCGTTGGATATTTTTTCCAAACTGCTCTTCAACGCTTCCAAACTGCCTTGAACGTCCGTTTTGACAATTAAGTTCAAAGTCTTTAATTGACCTTCGGAAATACGTCCGAACAAGTCGTTCAAGTTGACAGCCGTAGTTTGACGTGCATTTTCCAATTTGATTTTGTTTTTGCGTTCTTCCGCTGCCTTTTTGACAAGTTTTTCGTCGGCAACGTGCATAAAGTCGCCGGCTTGAGGAACTTCGGAGAAGCCCAAAACTTCCACAGGCATGGACGGACCTGCCGATTTAACCTTTCTGCCCTTATCGTCGAACATGGCACGAATTTTACCCGTTGCCGCACCGGCAATCAAGCTGTCGCCAACATTCAACGTTCCGTTTGCCACCAAAATGGTTGCAACCGGGCCACGGCCCTTGTCCAAACGAGCTTCCAAAACGGTGCCGATAGCACGTTTTTCGGGATTAGCCTTCAATTCTTTGATTTCCGTCACAAGCAAGACGCTTTCCAACAATTTATCGATACCCATGCCGGATTTTGCGGAAACGGGCACCATGATAGTGTCGCCACCCCACTCTTCGGCAAGCAATTCGTATTCCGTCAACTGTTGTTTTACTCTTTCGGGGTCCACGTGGGGCTTATCCATTTTGTTGATAGCAACGATGATGGAAACTCCGGCCGCCTTTGCGTGGTTGATTGCTTCAATTGTTTGAGGCATAACGCCGTCGTCCGCCGCAACGACAATAATTGCAACGTCAGTGATTTTGGCACCTCTTGCACGCATTGCAGTGAATGCAGCGTGACCGGGCGTATCGATAAAGGTGATTGTTTCGTCGTTAACTTGTACGGTGTAGGCGCCGATGTGTTGCGTGATGCCGCCGGCTTCGCCGCTTGTAACGTTGGTGTTACGAATAGCATCCAACAAGGACGTTTTGCCGTGATCGACGTGTCCCATAACGGTGACGATTGGCGGACGTTTGGTGTTGTTTTCCAAACCGTCGTCTTCTTCCGAAGATGTTAAAATTTCTTCGGCAGTCTTGTCCGCTTTGAGTTCTAATGTAACGCCGTGCAAACCGGCAATGTATTCTGCGTAGTCGAAATCTACCGTGTCGTTGATGGTTTTCATGATACCTTCTTTGAAAAGTTGAGAGATAATCACGGAAACGGCCACGCCAATTTTTTCGCTGAGCACTTTGATGGGAACGTCGGAAGTTGTAACCACCGCATTGGTGATTTTTTGAGCAACCACGGGACGAGAATTGTCGCTCTTTTTGGTGCGAGCGCGACGAACAATCTTGTCCTCATCGTAGTCGGCGGAATAGTCACGCGTGAGCAATGCTTTTTTGCCCGAAACACGCTTTTCTTCCGGATGCTCCTTGGTTTTGTTTTTGTTGCCGTAGTTCTTTTGAGGTTCTACGCGCGGCAAATCAGCAACGGGTGCAAAAGTACGCTTTTGTTGCGTTTTTTGCTGACCGTTTTGCCCCTGACGGGGTTGAGCGTCTTTCTTGTCGAAATTGTTTTGTCTGGGACCGTTGCCCTGTTGAGCAGGACGACCGCCACGTTGAGCGTTCGTAGCAGGACGTTCCGTGCGTTCGGGACGCTTTTGAGCACTGGTATCCAAGAATTTGCGAATGCGAACGTTGCCCTTTTCGTCGGTAGAAGTAACCTTGATAGTGCCGTTTTCCAACGTTGTGACAACCTTCGTTGCCTTGGGCGGCTCAACTTTTTCTTCCACCTTTTCTTCCACCTTGGGTTGAACGGCAGGAGCCTCCTCTTGGGCAGCAGGTTGTTCCACAACGGGTTCGACAACAGCCGCTTGTTGCACCTTTTCTTCCACGACGGGAGTTTCAACCACCACTTCTGCGACGGGTTCGACAACCTCCACTTCTTTGAATTGCGTTTCGCGAAGTTTGATTGTGGCCGTTAGCGCATTCGCACGCTGTTTCAACGCACCTATTTGTTGTTGCAGGTCGCGAGCGACGTTAATAACGTTGGTTTTGATATTTTTCACGTTTACAAAACCTTTGTTTTCCTTGTTTGTTGTGTTTGCCATTTCTTCCTCCAATTACTCCGCGCTTTGTATTGCATCCGCAAGGGATTTGTCGCAAATAGCCAAAGCCTTGCAATTCTTTTTAGATAAAAACTCGTAGTCTTCAATTAGTTTAACTTTGCACGAAAACCGTTCGGCACAAGCGTTCAGTACTTTCAACGAGTTTGGTGAAAGCGTTTGAGTTGCTAGCAACAAGTACACTTTTTTTCGGTACCGTGCAATGTTGTCGCAACCGAACACCACCGAACCTTTTTTGATTGCAAAGCCGATATAAGTTTCAATTTTGCTGTTCAAGTAGGTTCTCCAACTGTAAAATCAATTCTTCATCCAACGCAAAGCCGTTGATTTTTGCAAAATTTTTGTTCTTTGCCGCCTTGGCAATACATTCCTTACACTTGCAAAGATAAACGCCTCTACCGTTGATTTTTCCCGACAGGTCCACAGTTGCGCTATCCGTCAAAACCAGCCTGAAAAGTTGATTTTTGGGCTTCATTTGACGGCACGAAACGCACATTCTTTCGGGAATTTTCTTTTTTTCGTTCACCTTATTCACCGTCCGTAACGTTGGTTTCGTCAAACATGCCGCTAGCCATTGCCGAGCTATAGGATTTGACGTCGATCTTCCAACCTGTCAAACGGGCAGCCAAGCGGGCATTTTGTCCTTCCTTGCCGATAGCAAGAGAAAGTTTTTCGTCAGGAACGATAACTTTTGCTTCCTTTTTGTCTTCGTCGGCTTGAACGATAAGTACCTTTGCAGGAGAAAGTGCACGGGCAATGTAATCCAAAATGTCACTGCTCCAAGGGATGATATCGATTTTTTCACCGCCGATTTCCGAAACGATTGCGTTAACGCGTGCGCCCTTGTTACCTACGCATGCGCCCACTGCATCGATTTCCGGATCGGTGGAATACACTGCAATTTTGGTGCGGAATCCTGCTTCACGAACGATACTCTTGATTTGAACCACGTCGGCACGGATTTCCGGAACTTCGTTTTCAAACAAGCGTTTGATAAACACGTAGCTTGCACGGGACAACACCACTTGCGTTCCACCCACACTGTCGCGAACGCGTTTAACCAACACTTTGATTCTGTCGCCTGCATGGAATTTTTCGCCGGGAATTTGTTCTTGAACACTCAAAACGCCTTCCATTTGGTTTTTACCGATTTCAACAAAAATAGTTCCGTCGTCTTTAACGCGGGTTACGACACCGACGATAAGTTCACTTTCTCTATCGGCAAAAGCGTTGTAAGTCACGTCCTTTTCCGCCTGATGCAAACTGTTGATGATAACTTGACGGGCGTTTTGTGCGGCAATTCTGCCAAAAGTGCGAGGATCGATTTCCGTCAACACTTCGTCGCCGATTTTATAAGACTTTTTGATTTCGCGTGCATCTACAAGTGAAATTTCGTTTTCCGGAAGTTCCACTGTTTCCACGACGGTTTTGCAAATATATGCACGAATAGTGAATTTTTCGGGATTGGTTTTTACCACCACTTTGGACGCTTCGCCAAAGTTCTTTTTGCAAGCAATGGCAAGTGCCGTTTCCAAACTTTCCATCACCTTTTCTTTTGCAATACCCTTTTCTTTTTCCAATTCGTCAAGAGCGAGAAAAAACTCTTTACTGGTCATTTTTGTTTCCTCCTAGAATTCAATAATCGGCAAAACCTGCGCCGTTTCTTTTTTTGTGAATGTGATTTGTTTTTTATCCGTGGCTAGCACGAAAGAATCCTTGTCGTAAGATTCCAACACGCCGTTGAAAGTTTTTTTGCCATCTAACGGTTTGTACAGTTTAACCGTAATTTTTTTGCCCAAATTGCGTTTGTAATCCCAATCCAACTTCAAAGGTCTGTCTAGCCCCGGAGAGGACACGTTGAGCGTGTAGGCACAGTCGATGGGGTCAAGTTCATCCAACGGCCCGTCGATGGCACGGTGCAATGCTTCACAATCGTTGATAGAAACGCCCCCCTCCTTGTCGATGACGACTGTCAAGTTCATTCCGTCAAACTTCTTTTCGTAGAGCACTTCCAAAACATGCAAATTCATCGATTCGGCAATGGGCTGAACCAACGTTAGCACTTGTTCGGCAACTTTTCCCATAAGACACTCCTTTCCATAAAATTGAGAGTGGAGAAAAAAAACTCCACTCTCACCGTAGCAAAAATAATTCAACTAGGCGAAGGACATGCGGCGAGCGTGTGCAAAATTAAGTTACTTGCATACACAACCCATATCCGTGTGATATTAGTATACCACACAACATTGTCTTTGACAACGGTTTTTTGAAAATATTCCGCCGTTATTGCTATATATTTATTATTAAATGCACCAACGACGGATTTTTCGGCAATTTAATAGCGTCACAACCGCCACAAACACAAAACGAAAGTTGCTTAACAAAACGGCAATTTTGCAAAGATTTGCTTTGTGCAGTTTTTTGCCACCACACACACTGCCCGACACGACTGCGGACAAATAAACAACTTTTGCCATTCGCCCTAGTTACAGAGAGCCTATCTGTAAAAACCGTGCATTTACAACATTATGCGCAAAACGCACTACGCAGCACGCTGCACCAAAGCGGAAATACATCTTGCAACGGAAACGGCAAGATCTTCGGCATTTTCGGTGACAGAACAATCCAATTTCAGCGCCTTGACAACGTCCGCAAAGACAAAACAGTTGGGTTTGGAATCAATGTCGCTGGCATCGAACAAAGACGAAAGAACGTCGGCGGCAACGGAAACGTTGTTTTCAAAGGAATACCCAAGCGGCGCCGCATAGTAGTTTAACAGCTCCAACAAACGAGGCAATTCGTTGCCGATAAGTTCCGATTTGCCCACGAACTTGTACAAATCGCCGATAATTTCCGTGATTGTTGGACTGCCGGAAATTGCCCTGACGGAAGCGTTGGCCGCATGAAGTTGCTGTTCCGTCAATGGTCTTTCGGGAGAAATCAAAGTGGAAAACTTTTCTTTCAAGTGTCCGTTAACAAGACGCACGGCGCAAAGTTTGTAGATTTTGTCCTTGGTGACGGAGTAGCCCGTGACGTTAGCAAACAGCACCACGCAATCCTTTCCGCTGAGCAACGACGGCTTTTCCTCTATTTGTGCAAAAGACATTTGTCGGTACTCGTAAATAGATTCGGGCGTTACCAAGACGTACTGTTTTGGCGTTGCGCTGACAAATTTCGGCTGCAAACTTAACGGTTGAATTTTGCACTTGTTCAAATCGTACCACTGCAATTCCAACCTTTGTGAAAAATCGCTGTACACCACTTTGCCACGCAACAAAACTTCTTGTCCGTTATACAAAAATTCGAACAGTTTCAATTTTTTTTCGTTACTTAGCCGTCTTGTGCGACTGAGCGTTGAAATTTCCGAATCCGTTTTGCCCTCGCACGTTTGTTTCAACGTTTCGTAGTCGTCAATTTGCAAACGCACGAATGTGAGACAAGAAATGGTTGCACCGGAATCGTCCGTAAGATTGAATTTGCACAATTTGAGAGACGGGTTGTTTTTCACGTCCTTCATTTGCTTTTCGGAAATCCTTCCGCAAACGACACAGTTTTCCGTTGCGGCACGGATATCCGAAATATACATCGGTTTCGTGGGAATTTCCTTGCCGATACATTTTTGAACGTCCGTCACGTTGAAATAACGTTGCGGCTTCAAAAGTTCCTTGTTGATTGCCAGTTGCACCAATCTTTCCTGTGCGGCAATATCCACTTCGTGTTGCGCCGCTACCACCGTCGTGGAAAAATGCACGCCGTAGGAAGTGTAGGCAAGAAAGAATTTTTTCATTTCTTCAAAGAACCCTGCGGCATTCATGTTGCGCACCGTAGTATCCGTGACGGCAAATTCAGCAAAAATATCTCGGTCTTGCATTTTCACCGAAACATTTTCTTGTTTGAGATTGGCAAAAAGAGGATAACGTTTTTTGATGACATCCAACAGTAACATCAAAAAACTTTTTTCGTTAAACCTATCGTTCACAACACGCACATCGTAGCGATATCCTTTGGGAAACTGAGCAACAACGGTGCTTTTAACGGCGGAAACAATGTCCGCCGGCAAATTTGACGCATCGGGATAACTCACCGCACAATAAATTTTGCGTGAGTTTTTGTCCACACGTATATCCCGCACACGCAAGTTTGGCATTTGTGGGAATTTTTCTTTGAGAGCATCAATAATCATGCTTACACCTTATCTTTTGCCGTTAAATTCTTCTACTAGTTTATCAAATTCCGTCATGAACGCTTGCACTCCGCAACTTTCGTCCACAATGGCAAATTTTTGACCTTTTTTGAACAAAACAAACTTGCCGTTTGCACCGGCGATGCCCAAATCGGCATCGGAACACTCTCCCGGACCGTTCACTTCACACCCCATAACGGCAATTTTCAGCGGAACGGAAACGCCGCTAGTACGCAAATAAATTTCATTTGCGACACCTTCCAAATCGATACTGCATCTGCCGCATTGCGGACACGAAACGAACGTTACGCCACTGCGCAGTTTTAGCGCACGCAACAAATTGAGTGCAGCAGACACTTCCTTGACGGGATCAGCCGTCAAAGATACTCGAACCGTATCACCGATGCCGTCTAGCAACAAAGTGCCAATACCAACACAGTTTTTGACAAGACCTATTTCTTCCGGGCCGGCCTCGGTAACGCCCAAATGCAACGGATAATCCAATTTTGCAGCAAGACGGTTCAATTCCACAGTTTCTTTGACATCACTGCTTTTGACAGATAAAACCAAATTTATGAAATTTTGATTTTCAAAATAGCGCACGTAATTTTCCAAACTGGAAATAAGCGCTTTGCATTTATCGCCATTGGCGGCTTCAAGACTTTGTTTGTTAACTGAACCGCTGTTAACGCCTATGCGGACGAGAACGTCGTTGGCCTTTGCACAGGCAATAACTTCGTCTAATTGCGACGCAGATACGTTACCGGGATTTATGCGAATTTTATCGGCACCGAAATCCATCGCTTGCAAAGCAAGACGGTAGTCGAAATGAATATCGGCCACCAACGGAACGTTCGGAAACTGTTTGCGAATTTCACCGAAAGCAACGGCCGAACGGCTGTTTGGTACGGCAATGCGAACCACTTCGCACCCGGCAGAAACAAGCCTTTTTATTTGTTGCGCCGTAGCGTCGATGTCGGTCACGGGCAAATTTGTCATCGACTGCACGGAAACGTAGCCGTTGCCGAAAATCAATTTGGAATTTTTAACGATTTTTTTCATAACGTATTCACTTTTTGATTACCGCTGCACAATTTTTGAACAACAAATCGGTTGTTAGCAACTAGAGTTTCAACAAATCCACCAACACGACAAACGCCAACATGAGAATTAGCCCGACGGTATTTATCCAACCTTCCACCTTGCGGTTTATCGGTTTGCCGGCAATCCATTCTATCAAAACAAAAATCATCCTGCAACCGTCCAAAGAGGGAACGGGCAACAAGTTGAACACTGCAAGGTTGACCGAAATAAGCACAAACAGCGCAAGTATGCTGGAAAATCCGTAGGATACCACTTGACTTGTCATAACAATTGTGGAAACGGGGCCTCCAACTTGGTCTATTCCGACCAAACCTGTCAGCAATCCACCCAAAGTGCGCAAAACTAACATGGCAACCTCGCCGCAGTAGCCGAACACTCTTCCGAATGCCGTGCCAAAGCCTTTGTTGCTTACAAAATTGTAGTTTTGGTAACTGACAGACATGCCAATGCCGGTGTAGTAGGTCTCCGACACCGTTAGCACACTGTCAATCAATGATTTTTTCACTTGATATTCGTATTCCCCATCGCTTGCGGCAACCGTCAGCGTCAAAACGTCCCCGCCTTCGGCCACGTAAACGGCAAAATCATTTTTTTGACTTACCGTTTTGCCGTCCACCTTGTAGATCATGTCGCCAACGGCAAGTTCACGGTCTCCCGAAACAAACGTTTGCGAAAGACTTTTTACCGTGACGGAATAGAACGATTGTCGGGTAAGTCCGCTGTACGTGACTTCTTCTCCGTTGGGTTTCAAAACTGTTACGGTCATTTCATCGTCCATATATCTACCAATATCGTCCAACACAAACACCGTTTTGCCGTTAATTTTGTAAAGAATATCCCCTTCTTGCAACAGTTGATTTTGCGCGGGAGCATATTCGTACACCTTTTTTACAACGGCAACCGTTTCGCCGTAAGCAGAAAACAGTATCACGCAAATGATGATAGCGGAAACGAAGTTGAATAACGCCCCGGAAACCAACACGATAAGTCGTTTCCACGGTTTTTGAGCATTGAAAGATTCGGGGGAAGTTCCCTCCTCGTTTTCCTCTTCAAAAGCACAAAAACCGCCCAACGGCAACAGCCGCAAGGATACGACTTCTCCGTTTTTCTTCTTTTTCGACAGCACTTTCGGTCCCATGCCGACGGAAAATTCGTTTATTTTGAATTTTAGTAGTTTACCTGCGGTGTAGTGCCCCGTTTCGTGTATCAGCACCATTATCATCAAAATAACGAATGCTATCAACACGTTGCCCACGGATTGCAACGCAGAAACAAAAGAACAGGTTAGTTCAAGCATATTTCACCATTAACCAATTTCAAAGCGTAGTTGCGAGCAATTTTGTCCCATTTGAGCACGTTTTCCACAGTGACGGGAACATCGGCAAGCACACAGGCAAAATTTTCCACAGTGCGAACTATTATCGGATAAAATGCGTCAAATGCAATTTTACCCGATAAAAAACCTTCAACGCACACGTCGTTTGCAGCATTCATGACCGTTGCGCAAACGGGCGGATAGTTTTGTATTTCGTATCCCAACTTGGCGCAAGGAAAACGGTTAAAATCACACTCTTCGAAAGTGAGTGTTAGCAATTTTTTGAAATCCGTTTTGGGAATAATTTCATCGCAACATCCCAATGCCGTTTGAATGGGCAAACGCATATCCGGGCGGGCCATTTGAGCAATGACGCTGCCGTCGTTCCACTCCACCATGGAATGCACCACGCTTTGAGGATGCACGACTATTTGTATTTTTTCCGTTGGAACACCAAACAGCCAGTGCGCCTCGATAACTTCCAGCGCCTTGTTCATCATGGTGGCACTGTCCACAGTTATTTTTGCTCCCATGTTCCAGTTTGGATGCTGCAACGCTTCCTGCGCAGAAACATCGTGCAGGTAGCGTTTTTCATTCCAAAACGGGCCGCCGCTTGCCGTTAGCAATATTTTAGAAAGCGACTTTTCGTCACGGCCAAGCAAACATTGAGCAATTGCACAATGCTCGCTATCGACAGGGATAAGTTTGGCCTTTCCCACACGGGACATTACCAATTCACCGCCGCACACCAACGTTTCTTTGTTGGCAAGCGCAACATCGATGCCGTTATCCAAACAGTATATCACGCATTTTAGGGCAGTTATTCCGCGCGTAGCCACAACGGCAACATCACAACCTTTCACGGCATCGATCAAACAGTCTTCGCCGTCGCGAGAAATAAGCGCCGAATAGCAAGGAGAAAATTCCTTGCACTGTTTGGCAAGTTTTTGCTCATTGGAAAATGCGACGAGTGAAAAAACCTTCAACTCGTCGGAACACTTGCGTATTACGTCTAACGTTTGAGTACCTATGGAACCGGTACTTCCCAAAACGGCAATTTTTTTCATGATTAAAGAACGAACATAAAGACAAACGCAACGAACACCGCATTAAGCATAACGCCGTCGAATCTATCCATAATTCCGCCGTGAGCTCCCAAAATTTTGCTGTAATCTTTAATTCCGCAGTAGCGTTTGATGATACTTGCAAGCAAATCTCCGATTTGCGTCATGCCGGAACCGCACAAACCGATAATAGCATAAATTATCGCAACGGCTGCAGGCGACAAGCCAAGTCCGGAGAAAGTCAAGCCGAATTGCGGTCCAAACAGTTTGAGCCAATCGAACAACACGAACACGATGAATGCACCGAAAACACCTCCGAATACACCGCCAATAGCGCCTTCTACCGTCTTTTTGGGGCTAATTTCTTCACAAAGCTTGCGTTTACCGAACAATCCGCCCACCAAATAAGCGAAAATATCGGTAAAAGAAGAAACGCTGAACACCAATGCCAACGAAATAGCGTTATAAGGCAACAACTGCGTGCCTTGGCGTTCGCCCAACGTGTACCAAATGTCCGTTTCCAAGTACTGCAACATGTTTTCATCGGTGATGGGGAAGGTTGCGGCACAACGGTTGAGGTACAGCAACGCCGACATGAACAATCCCGGATAAACCAACATAAAGGCAATGTAGATAAGGCTGTCCGGACGGTTTTTGAACAGTGACGTGACCGTTGCACACACAAACACCAACAGCGTTAAAAACACCACGCCCACAAAACCGAACAAACTGTAGCACAGACCCACGCCGATGGCATACGCCCACAAAAGCCAACTGAAACAATCGGGGATTTTTTCGCGACCTATGGCCCGACGCATTTCTACGACGGAAATCATGATAAGAACGGAAATGAGAATAGAGTTGACTGCACGACCGCTTACCAGTTTTGTACTGTTGGGGTTGTTTTTGTAGTTAGGCAAGTAGATGTCCAACAAAATCATTCCGATCATTACGGCAAACACACCTATACCAACCAGCGTGCGATTGATGAATGATTTTTTATTTAGCATTTTATCCTCCGAAAATACGGCAATTACGCTTCCGAAACGGCACCGAAATTGCGCGTTCTGGAACGAAATTCTTCCAATATATTATTGTACTCCTCATTGCTGAAATCAGGCCAAAGCGTTTCGGTAAAAAACAGCTCGGAATAGGCACTTTGGAACAGCAAAAAATTGGAAAGCCGCTTGCAACCGCCCGTGCGAATGATAACGTCGGGATCTGGCAAAAAAGAATTGTATAATCTTTGTGCAAGATTTTCTTCGGTTATTTCAACGCCATCTTGCACTAAACGCTTCACGGCATTCAAAACATCCGTTCTTCCACCGTAGTTTATGCAAAGATTGACGCACATACCGTCGAAATTTTGCGTTTTTTGTTGAATTTCATCAATTTTTTTGACAAGAGTTTGAGGAATACCCTCTCTTTCGCCAGAGACAACCACACGAATGCGGTTTTTGCAAAAGTTTGCAAATTTGTTCAGGTACTTTTCGGCAAGAACAAACAGCGAATTAATCTCCGCTTTAGGGCGACGCCAATTTTCCGTAGAAAACACGTACAAACTGACAAATTTCACACCTTTTTGCAGGGAAAAATCTAAAATGCGTTCGGCAACTTTCAGACCTTCGCGATGTCCCTCGGAACGAGGCAAACCGTGCTTTTTTGCCCAACGCCCGTTACCGTCCATTATTATTGCAACGTGATTGACTGCATTCATCAAACTTCAAATTTGTAACGGCAGACTATCAGAACCAGCGTTTCACCTTCGGTACGCACCGCCGTCACTATCTCCTTGTCAAATTCAGATTGTCTTCTATCCGTATAATAAACAAACTTGAAGTTTGTTATACCCGCTTTTTTCAAATTGGCAGCGGCTTGGCAAACTTCAAGTCCGATAAGGTCATTTGTGTTTAGCATATATTACACAGCCATGATGTCAACTTCTTTATCCTTGGAAAGTTTGTCCACCGTTTCGATGCGCTTGGAAAGCATCTTGTCAATTTCCTTTTCGTAGTCGGAAATCAAATCTTCCGAAACGGTTTTTGCATTCTTTTCCTTTTTCAAACCTTCCAAAGCATCACGGCGAGCATTACGCAACACAACCTTGGTGTCTTCGGCAAGTTTTTTGACTTGTTTGACAAGGTCTTTGCGGCGTTCTTCCGTCAAAACCGGGAACGTAAGGCGAATAACAGTGCCGTCGTTTTGCGGCGTAACGCCGATATTGGCGGCCAAAATTGCCTTTTCAACAAGTTTCAATGCGGATTTATCCCACAAAGAAATTACAAGACAACGGGGTTCCGGAATGGAAATGTTGCCCATTTGGTTGATAGGAGTCATTGCTCCGTAGTAGTCCACCTTGATGCCTTCCACAAGTTTGGGGTTGGCACGGCCTGCACGCATAAGGTTGTACTCACTCTTGGTGTAGTCCAAAGCCTTTTCACAGTCCATTTCAAAAGTCAAAAAGATTTCTTCTATTTGAGGATTAGCGTAGTTCATAAATTACTCCTTTTTGTTGCTTTTGCTTTCGCAAAGTTAATTCACGAAATACATTCTACAACATTTTTGCGAAAATTTCAATACGAATTTGAAATTACTTGATAACGGTGCCCAATTTTTCACCGTTTAATATACGCAAAAGCCCGTTTTTTTCGTCTTTGCCGAAACAAACGGCAGAAATTCCGTATTCACGGCACATGGCAGATGCCGTCAAATCCAATGCTTTGAGGTTGTTTGCAATCACTTCGTCGAAAGAAATTTCGTCGAAACGCTTTGCCGACGGATTCAACTTCGGATCGCTGTCGTAGATGCCGTCTACCGCTTTTGCAAGGAAAACGGCTTCGGCATTCATCTCACAAGCACGCAAAACAACCGCAGTGTCCGTCGTGAAAAACGGCGAACCCGTGCCGCCGCCGAACACTGCCACACCGCCGTCTTCCAACAGCTGACGTGCACTTTCTACGTCGTAGGAGGCAACTTTATCCACCGTCACGGCTGAAAACGTTTTGCTTTGCACTCCGCAATTTTTCAAGGCATCGCAAAGCGCCAAAGCATTCATAACAGTTGCAAGCATTCCGATTTTATCTGCCGTCACTCTGTCCATGTTACCGCTGCGTCCGCGCCAAAAATTGCCGCCGCCCACAACGACACCCACTTCAACGCCTAGCGCCAAAACCGATTTGATTTCCTCCGCAACACGCTTGCAAGATTCAACGTCGATGCCTTTTCCGCTTGCATCCGCCAACGCTTCGCCGCTCACTTTTAACAAAATGCGTTTATATTTTGCCATAATAACCTCGTATTTTTGAAAAAGGGAACAACGAAACATTGTTCCCTTAGTTTTTTTAATTATTTAACTGCGTTGAGTTGTGCTGCAATTTCTTCTGCGAAATTGTCAACACGCTTTTCAATGCCTTCGCCCATTTCGTAACGAACGAATTTATCAACGCTGACGGTGCAACCGACTTTCTTTTCAACGTCTGCAATAACTTGCTTCACGCTGAAAGAGGAATCACGCACGTATTCTTGTTCCAACAAGCAAACTTCTTTGTAGTACTTGTGGATGCGGCCTTCAACCATCTTAGCAATAACTGCATCGGGCTTGCCTTCGTTCTTTGCTTGAGCCGTCAAAATTTCTCTTTCGGAATCCAATTGGCTTGCGTCAACATCGGAAACGGAAATAACT
>CAZADD010000020.1:0-19854 GCA_964483825.1 uncultured Oscillospiraceae bacterium | reverse complement strand
CTCCCGACCAAAAGTAGGATATTTTAACCAAACAGACGGTTGAAGTATCCTTTTTTCTTGCAATTTTCAGGAATAACTAACCATTTTGCCGTTGCGTTTTCCGTTTTATTTTGCATTTTGGGGCTGTTTTTGGGGTGTTTTCAGTAGTTCAATTTTGCCGCTTCTTTCAGCAAAAATTCGTCGGTAAATTCCGTGTAGGCAAGGGCTATTTTTCCGCCTAGTGAATGCCCCATAAATAACTTGCGCACGTCTTCGTTCACACCGCACTCTTTACAGTGACTGTTGAAGGTTCTTCGGCAGTCTTTTAGCGTGTGATTTGGTAATATTTCGTTAAATTCTGTACGTATTCTGTCAATTTTGGGCGTTTTCTTCAAAATTTCCGGATCCAAATATTTTCTTAAATTTTGTGTTATCGGTATCTTTTTTTCAGCGTATTTTTGTTCTTTTTGTTTTGTGTTTTGACAGATAACAAACGGCTCTTCGATGCGCACCGTTTTAAGTTCGCCGGGGCGTATTCCGCAGTATAAATAAATTGCGAAAATACATTTTCGTTTTGGGGCGCATTTGTCAAGTAGTAACCGCTCTTCTTCTAACGTCAGGCGTTTTCCGTTTGTTCTTGTGTGTTGTTTGTAGGGGATGACTGCCAACGGATTTTTTTGTATCAGATTGTAAGCAATTGCATATTTGAAAATTTGGTTGAGTATCGAGTATACTTCGTCGGCCGTGTTGTGATGGCCTTTTTCTTTTATGCTGTCTAGTACCCGTTTGCAATTAACTGTTGATTTTTTCGCACGTACGGAGTTGCGGAAAAGGTTTCGGGCGAGTGAACGGGTGGCATCAACTGCGCATGAAACTTTCCGTCCAGGCAACCTTGCCGTGGTTGCATGCTTGTCTAAAACCCTTGAAAGTACATCCATATTTGAACAAAAGTGCCAAAAGCGACAATATTCGACAATAAAATACTTTAATCGACATTCACTTTTGAATGAAAGTATTGCATTGGTGTGCGTTTGGTAGTACAATTTTGCCTGCGGTCTTAATTAACAAAAAAGGCAAAAATGCAATGGGGGGGGGTAGCGGTAAATGAAACCATTGGCCGAAATAGATCTAGAAAAAGTAAGAATGTTCATCAAAAACAACGATACCGAGGCGGTTGTGGGAAGTGTTTTGTTCATGTTGGGCTTCAAAAGCAAATTGTTGGGAACAAAATACTTGCACGCTGCGTTGGTGGAAACGCAAAAATGCGAGGGATGTTACGTTTGCCGAGAGTTGTATGCCAAAATAGCGGCAAAATTTCAAACGAAAGCGTCTTGCGTCGAGCGTTCCATTCGGCACTGTATCAGCGATTGTCAACTTGCCGGCACGCTGTTAAGAATAAACGATCTTTTCGGCATTACCGTTGTGGATAGAAAGTATCCGCCCACCAACCGAGAACTTATTTGCGAACTATCCAGTTGGATACGGTTGGAATCCGTTGCCACCGAATTAGCGAATGCGGCTTGAATGGGTGGCGTAACAACGCAAAATGCACAAAAACGGCAAAAAGTTTGGTCAAAAATCTTTGAAGGGGTTTTCAAAGCCGAAACGGTGTGGTACAATAAGTGCACTACACTGAAGATACGGAGGATAAAATGAAGAAATTTTTTGCTGAATTCAAAAAATTTATCGCCCGCGGCAACGTTATGGATATGGCCGTAGGTATGATTGTCGGTGCCGCTTTCACGGCTATTGTCAGCGCGCTGTCCGACGGTATTTTGAAACCCATTATCAACATGATAATTTATTTTTGCTGTGGCGGAGACCAAGACGCATTGGCCAAAATGTACACGCCGCTTGTAAGCGTGTGGCAAGTGGACGCTAGCGGAAACGCCCTTGTTGGCATACTGGATATGGAAAAATCCATTTTGATCGACTGGGGCGCATTCATCAGTTCCGTCATCAATTTCTTTTTGGTTGCAATTGTGCTGTTTTGTATTGTCAAGGTGTTCAACGCCGCTCGTGAAGCAAGCGAAACAACCATCAAAAAGCTAAGTGATTCGCCGTTTACTCGCGAAGAATTGAAAAAACTCAGAAAAGAAGGCAAAACGCACGCCGAAATTGAAAAGTTGGAAGAACAACGCCGTTCCGAAATTGCCGAACAAGAGCGTTTGGCTGCCGAAGAAGCCGCCAAGAACGCTCCCAAAACGCAAGAACAACTTTTGCAAGAAATTATCGACCTTCTGGGCGAAAAGAAATAACACTAAAAGTAATTTTTGCGGAGATTTGCGATGTTTCTTTGGCATCGCCATGTTCCTAAAACCAAAGCAAAATGCACTTCGATAACTCGAAGTGCATTTTGTATTTTTGTGAAAAATTAAAGTTTTTTAACGACTGTTTTTTTTGTTGTGAAGTGCCGTGCTTGTCATTGTTGCATCATTGGGACAAAAATTCCAACAACGCTTGTTGCTTTTTGGCGGTAAGGCTACGGTAGCAAGTTATCAATTGTTTTTCGGCAGAGCTCAAAATTTCCAACTGTTCGTCTTCGATGAAAAATTGCGCCAAGGAAATACCGAATGCATTGCAAAGACATTGCAATGTTTCAATTTTGGGTGCCGTACCTCGTTGAAGAATGGAATTCAACGTGGATTGTGTCAAGCCGGCTTCAAGAGCAAGGTAGTTTATGGACCAACCTCTTTGAACTCTCAACTCGGTTATTCTGTCGATAATGTTCATAGGAATCCTCCGCTCTTGTATTATATAACGCAAAAGCGTTATTTTCATAACGCAAAAGTATTGACATCCTAACGCAAACGCGTTAATATATTACTGCAAATATAATAGGAGGATTCTTATATATGAAACACAAAATACTAAAAAACATTGTGATTTATTGCCTGGTTGCAGTGTTGCTTTTGCTTTGCGCTTGTGATATGGGCGACGGCGGTGAACCGGGAATTTACACGATACAGTACTCCGACGATACGGGCATACATTCCGTTTCCGTGGAATCGGGAAGTTTGTATTCCATCAATCCCGTGCCCACGCGCAACGGCTACGATTTCGTAGGCTTATTCGATTCCGAAGTGGGCGGAACGCAGTACGTCAATTCCAACGGCGGATCCGTATCGGCATTCACGGATAACAAAAACTTGGTGTTGTATCCGCAGTTCAAAGCCAAGGAATACACCCTCATCTTGGATTACCAAGGAGCGGCAGTCACGGGCAGTCGTTCACTTTCCGTCAGCTACGGACAAACTCTTTCCAACCTGCCCACAAACCTAGCCTTGGATAACAAAACGTTCACGGGTTGGTACACGGCTCCCGAAAGAGGCGGCGTGCAAATTGCCGACCAGTACGGCGTGCTTCCTGCTAAAGCCAAGGTGACCGAAGCCAACTTCGATTTGTCCGATCCGGACGGTTTCATCAACCTTTATGCAGGTTTCAAAGGCGAAGAACATCTTGTAACTTTCTATATCGACGGCATTGCCGAACCGGAAGAAATCCTTGTTGAACACGGCACTCATATTTCCAAGGTGGTTACCGAAGCAAGAAACAGCGAAGGCATGGCCGTTCTCAACTGGTCCAAAACTTCGGATAAATCCGAAATTTTCAACGGACGTATTCAAGACGACATGGTGCTTTATTCCGTAGACTTTGCCCCCGTCATCGATTTCGATTCCAACGGCGGAAACGACGTCAATTCAGTCATTGCCGGTGCGGGTTCGGGTATCGTTTTGCCCACACCCGTTCGCGAAAACTACACGTTCGGCGGTTGGTACACAACGTCGGGCAAAAAGTTCACTGCAACGGCAATGCCCCAAGAAAGCACAAGCCTTGTTGCCAGATGGAACGCTCAACTTATCTTCGATACCAACGGCGGTTTGGCGGTTGAAAACATTTCCGAACCCACCGGCACGAAGATAACTTTGCCCACCACGGAAAAGGACGGCTACATGTTTGCCGGCTGGTACACAGAGCAAGGCCAAGAATATTCTACCACGTCTATGCCGGAAACGAGCACAAAACTTTTTGCAAAATACTACAAAACGCAAAGTAAACGTTACGTGCTGCTTGAGGCGACGAAAAGTACGCTTGTGGAGAATACTTATCCAAAGACATCAAGTGATTGTTGTGTACTGGATTTATCAGAACTTTACGGTATGGGAGTTCGCCAAGTTATGATTACTGCAAGTTATTGTGGCCGTTGGAATTGGTATGAACATGTTGATTCTACACAACAATATATCAGTATGAAGTGGTTCAATCAAGGTACTGCTAGCGATGGATATAAAGTTTGGGGGTATAGTGATATTTTTCAAAAGAATGACACCGATTGGCATGTGTGCACTCATTCAACACAATTAAATTTGACGGCTTCTAAGTATTATGTCAGTTATTATGCCACGTATTACAATGTATACAATACTGAACGCGGTTATATATATGACTTCTGGGTTGACGTATCCTATCCCGATACTTCTGTGTTGTACTAAAAATCATTAAGGAGGAAATCCAATGAAAAAGAAATGGCTTGTTGTCGTGCTTTGTTTGTTGCTGTGCACAGTGTGTTTCGGCGGCGCACTTGTTGCTTGCGACAAAGATGATGTCGGCAGCCTTTACAAACCCACAAATATCACCTACGACGGTGCACGGGTTACTTGGACAAGGGTTAAACTTGCCGATCACTACACCGTGTCCATTAACGGCGGAGAAGAAAAACGTGTTAACACCAACATGTACACTTATGCCGCTACGGAAGAATTTGACGTTACCGTCAGTTCCGTCATAGGCAAAAAAACTTACAGCGAAACAAGACATTTCGTTCCGCTGGACACAATCACCAACATCACCGTTTCCGACAGCGGCTTGCTCAGTTGGAGTGACGTTACCGGTGCCACCGGGTACCGAATTCAACTTAACGGAGAAATTCTTGCCGAAGACGTGCAAGAACCCAACTATCAGGCACCGGCAGGCAACAGCCGCATAAGAGTGCGTGCCGTTGTTTCCGGCGACGACAGCTACTACTCCGTGTGGAGCGAAGAAAAAAATCTCAGCGTCTATTCGGCGCCGTCCAACGTCAACTACGACGGCTCGATTTTGTCTTGGTTGGGCAGTGCGGCTCGCTACCAAGTGAAAATCAACGGTCAGACGCAAGAAGTTAGCGGAAGTCAGTTGGCGTTCAATTCTCAAAACAAAGATTTCCAAGTGGAAGTGAAAGCGTTGGGGGACCATTCGTACAGTTTCGACTCTGCCGCGGCAGAAGAAACTTTCCACTACTTGCAACCGGCAACGAACCTTGTTGTTGAAGACGGCGTGTTGCATTGGAATCAAGTGGAAAATGCCCAAGGTTACGAAGTGCGCATCAACAACGTCGTGCAGCGTGACACGGTGACGGAAACGGCCTACGACAAGCTTGTTTCCGGCACGCAACTTGCAGTTGAAGTAAGACCGTTCAACCGCAGCGGAAAATATTTTTCCACTTGGTCGACGGTGAAAAACGTTTACATATTGCAAAGCCCAGTGGTGCACTGGAATGCCGACCTTGAATTGGACGGCGAACCTAACAATAACTACGTTTGGGATTTGGTGAACGGTGCGGCAGGCTACGAAGTGTCCGTCGAAAGGGACGGCGTGGAAACCAAGCAAGTTTTCGGCAGCACCATCACGGCGTTCGGCTTTGCTTACGTCGAAACGGGCGTGTACAAAGTTCGCGTTAAGGCTACGGCAGACCAAGCAAACACAGACTACTGCGACAGCAAGTATTCCGACGTACTCACGGTGGAACGTTTGGCGGCACCTGCAATGACAAGCGTCACAAGCAACCCCGATAACGTATCGGCAGGGTTCACCGTCAACTACACCGGCGTTTCCGGCGCAAGCGGATATCAACTGTACAAAGACGGTGCAGTGCTAGACGGAAAGTATTCCACAGTGCTTGCAATAACCGACGACAACGTTGTGGAAGATTCCGTTGCGTCCGCACAAAACTTCACCTACATGGTACGCAGTATGGGCGGCGTCAAAACTATCAACGGCGGCACCTACGTGACGTTGCCTTGCTTGACGACAAGTGCGTTGTCGTTCAATATCGCCGTTCAAGCCATGCCCGCAACGTTGGATATGGACGGCTACAACGCATCGTGGTCGGCAGTGAGCGGTGCCAACAACTACGCAGTGACGTACAGCGGCAACACCTACACCGCATCGCAAACTTCCTACAATCTTGCCACTTTGAAAGCAGGAACCTACGACGTTAGCGTTTGCACCAGAGGTAACGGAAGCACAACGCTTGCATCCAACTACACGGCTCCCGTGGCCGTAACAAGATTGGCTTCGCCCATCAACATTCGCATCACCTACGGCGCAGGCGAAGGACAGTTGGAATTCGATGCCGTTGCCAACGCAACGGGTTATGAAGTTTACTACGACGAAAACACCGATGCCATCCCGGAAGACGCATGGGACAACATGTATCAATTCATTCGTGAAAGCGGAACGACGTTATCGATGAGATCGGTTGCCAACAGATGGAACGATTTGCACACGGTGTATTTCATGACGTCCGAAGCATCCGAAACGCAACAGTTCATTCGTCTTGCGGCACCTTCCTTCCCGGAAGCTCCGTTTGCAAACAGCACGGAATTCGTTTGGAACGCTCCGAACAACATCAACACTGCCGAGTACACACCGACCTACCAAGTTTACGAAAGCGAAGTGGTGCAAACGGGTGGCGTGCAAAACGGAACCAAGTACTCGATTTCCTACCTCGAAGGCGGAAAGAACTACGTGTTCCGTGTTAAAGCGGTTGGTAACGACACCAAGTATTTGGATAGCGAAATTTCCGTTTCCGTTCCCATCTACAAATTGGCAACCCCGCAAATGCGCATCGAAAACGGCGAATATCATTGGAACGGCGTGGCAAACGCAAGCGCTTACGTGTTGGAAATAGACGGCGTGCGTGCGGATAACCAACAACACGTTTCGACGGGAGATTATCACTACAAACCCACCTACACTACGACGGGAACGCACACTGTCAAACTTTATGCAGTGGGTGACAGCGGCTACAACAATATCAACAGCGACGTTTTCGTTCACTTGCAAACCGTTCAACAGTGTCTTTCTCCGGAAATTCAGTTCAACTACACCGACGAATGCGTGACCAACGGCGGTGCGATTGCCGTCACGATAACAAAGGCATCGGAAAACTGTTCCAAGTATCAATACGAAATTGCCGGTGACACCATTATTTCGTCCGAACTGAAAGCATCCAAACAAATTGAAAGCACGGGTTCCTACTCCGTTCGCGTCAAAGCGTTGGGCGGCACTTTCGATGCCGACGGCGTGTACTATATCGATTCTCAATATGCCGGCGGCGGAACGGGCTACGCCATCGTTTTGCTTGCTTCTCCCACACAGAATTCTTTCTCGTTGAATTCCGACGGTGCGTTCAAGTGGGCAACGATAACCGGAGCACTTGGCTACGACTATCAAATCAAGTACGACGACGGAGAATTCTCCGCTGTGAAACACGTCGGTGCGGCGGCTCTCGACCCGATTGGCGACTTCCGCAACTACAAAACCATCACGGTTAAAGTGAGAGCGTCGGGCAACGGTTCTAGCGTGATAACGTCGGCTTGGGTGGAATTCACCTGGACCAATCCTAACTATCAGGCATAATCGAATTTCTAGCGGAACGGGGCAAAATTGCCCCGTTCCGTACTTTGTGACAAGGAACGAAAATGGTATTTATCGATATTCTTTTGAGTTTTTGCATTCAAATTGCAAGCACCGTCGGTGCAATAATTTTGTTCGGGTTTTTGATTGCCCTGTGCAACAAAGGGTTTTACGCAAACTTCGGCTCCAAACAAATGACGGTGTGCTACGTAACGGGGTGCATCGGAACGCCGATACACGAATGCGCACACGCTCTTTTTTGCCTTATATTTGCGCACAAAATAACAAAAATAAAGTTGTTTCAGATAAATTCCGACGACGGCACGTTGGGATACGTCCAACACACCTACAACAGCAAGAACGTCTACCAAAACGTGGGCAATTTTTTTATCGGAGTTGCACCCGTAACGGTTATTTCCGCATTGCTGTACCTGTTGGCTTATCTGATTCTTCCCGCAACGCTATCCGACTTGCTGTTGTTGGCCAAAAATTCCGTATCTGCCCAAAGTCTCGGCGACTTTTTGGGTACAATCGGATTGATTATGTACACTTTCTTTGCCGCCGCAACAACGTGGCAATGGTGGGTTTTTGTGGCAATCGGTATGTTTTTGGCACCGCACATGACGCTTAGCGGAGCGGATATCAAGGGCGCGATTAGCGGACTGTTTGTGCTGTTGGCCGTCGTTTTTGCAGTCGACGTTATTTTGGGAATTATCGGCAGCGGCGTTTTGCAATCTTTCACCGGCGTGATTTTTTCCGTCGGTGCCGTGCTGGACGTGTTTTTGCTTTTGGCATTGATGATTTCAGTGGTTGCCTACTTGCTGTCGCTTGTGTACAGGGTGACGTTGGGACGCAGATCGGGCTGAAACACGGGCACGTAAACACGAAAATTGAACGTGGGTTCTTTTTGCGTGTTTTTCTTTGCAAATTTTGCAAAATCTATTGACAAAACGCCGCAAAAATTGTAAATTACTAACAGTGTTAGCAATTTTGAGGTGCAAATGAATTCAATCGACGTGAAAGAAAACATGAAGCAGCTTTGTCAGCTTAGCGATTGGCAAACTTTGGTGGAAATGCTTGTGGACGGCTACAAAGGGATGTACGTTGTTTTGCGCATCATTCGTGACAGCGAGCAAAGCGTTGGCACGTGTGAAGTGGCACGGCAAATGCATGTTTCCACTGCCCGTGTTGCAACGGCGTTGAACACCTTGGAAAACAAGGGGTTCGTGGTGCGCAGTTGTTGGGAAAATGATGCTAGAAAGGTACAGTTGCAGTTGACCGAAGAAGGCGAGCAAGCGCTTGCCCAACGTGAGGCGCAAATTTCCCAAACGGTTTCGCAGCTATTGGGCAAGTTGACGGAAGAGGAAGCGGAAAGTTTCTTTTGTGTTCTTAACAAGTTGTTGAAGTAGTTTGTGTTTCGTGTTGCAAAGGGAGGTTTTTTGTGGATACGTTGGAACTGATGAAACAAAGACATTCGGTGCGCAGTTATTCGGATAAGCCGCTGGAAGAAGACGTGCAACAACAGTTGCGTGCCGAAATTGAAAGTTGCAACAGCGAGGGAAACTTGCATTTTCAGTTGGTTGCAAACGAACCCAAAGCGTTCGATTCGTTCATGGCGCACTACGGAAAATTCAGCGGCGTTTGCAACTACGTTGCGTTGGTGGCAAAAGGCGGTAATGACCAAAAGGTGGGTTACTACGGTCAAAAAGTGGCATTATATGTGCAGAAATTGGGATTGAACAGTTGTTGGGTGGCGTTGACGTACAAAAAAATTAAGAATGCGTTCGTCGTGGGCAGGGGCGAAAAACTTTACTGCGTTTTGGCCATCGGCTACGGTTCGATGCAAGGTGTTGCGCACAAAACAAAAACGTTCGAACAGGTTAGCAATGCAAAGAATGCTCCGCAATGGTTTGTTAACGGCGTGGAAGCGGCATTGCTTGCACCCACGGCAATGAATCAGCAAAAGTTTTCTTTTTCGCTTTACGGCGACGGCGTGCGTGCAAAGGCAGGTGTGGGGTTCTACACCAAAATAGATTTGGGCATTGCAAAGTACCACTTCGAACTGGGTGCCGGCAAGGAAAATTTCTGCTGGACGGAGTGAGCGAAAAAGGTTTTCGAGGAGATTTTTGAGAAACAAAAAATAGTGCGTGCGAATTTCCGTTTTGGGACTTTTGCGGCAAAAAGTATTTTGAAAACAACGGACTGTTTGCGAACGGTCCGTTTTGCTTTAGCTATTTTGGTGGACAATTTCAGCGTTCTTTTTGTGTAACGAAAAATATGTTTTTTTGGGGTGCGCTTCTTGTAATTTAGTGTGTCGTTTGGGAAAAGAATGCCGTTTTGTCGCCGTGCAGTGTGGGCCGCAAACTTTTGGACAAGGCAATTTCGCTTTTGCCGAACACCCGTGCGTCGGCCACGAAAAACTTATTTTCTTTGCGGCGATAAGAGTGCAATACGTCGCACGGCCGGGGAATCATCTCGTTTGTTGGTTCTTAGGTCACTTATTCCACAAGTCGTCTTTCTACTTTTCAACACTTTTTGTGTTCTTGTGTCTTCTACGTTGATGCGTTGCCGTGTTTTTTAGGGGGGGGGATTTATCAATGTGAAAATGCGTGAGCTTACAAATAGGAAATAACTTTAGCGAATTCGTTCCGGCCAATAACTTTCAAGGAATATCGGCATTTTTCCACGCATATTTCCACGTGGCCGCCCAGCGTGGTTTTTTCGCCGTCCATATCGAAAGGCATGGCTTGGTTCAAATGCAAAGTCATTCTTTCGCATGGCTCAAAAATAATATTTTTGGAATAAAACGCCCCCTTGAACCCCACGAAAAAGGTTCGGAACAGCGGAAAAAACAGCTCCGTTGCACCCAAAATTCCGTTGTGGCGTGGCGACTTTATTGCCAAAAAATGCAGTTTGCCGTCGTCCGGGCAAAAACACTTGTTAAACTTGAAACCAAAGCATTGCGGCGAATCGATGGCCATCAAAAGGGCGTATTCTCCGCTATGCACCGCGCCGTTAAGTTTAAAATCGGCAGCGATGCGGTGCACCTTGTATTCCGACAAAATTTTGCCGATGTACGCCCACTTTTTCCAACGCCGTTTCTTTTTGTCCGCCACGGCGTAGCCCAGCGGCGTGAAAATTCCTGCCGCACACACGTAGGAAAAGTATTCGTCGTTGGCCTTGCCCAGTTCCGACAGTTGCGTGCAGTTTTTTGCGCGTTGGCAACTTTCGTTCAGCGTTCCGCAGGGAAGGTAAAACACTTGTGCCCCACGGGCGACGTTATGGTTGATAACGTTGTGCAACGTTCCGTCGCCGCCGCAAACCACAAGTTTGTCGAAAGCGGACAAATCCCCCAAAACGGTGCTTTTGTTCACGTGGATGACGGTGGCGGCACAGTGCCCCTTCAAACCGTTAAGCAATTTTTTCAATTTTGTCGACCGTCCGCAAACGTCGTTAACAATTATTGCGCTTTTCATATTTTTGTCCTTGAAATACTACGCAAAAGTTACGCATAAGTTGACATCGCCTTGAGCAAAGGTGCTATTTGGCAATTTTGTGCTTGTTTTCGATGTTATTTGTTTGTGTTTCTAGCGGAATTTTTATGTGAAGTTTTGACCGTTTTGGTGTTTGTTTCGAATTGCTCAAAATGTCGAAAATCTTTTTGTGTGGCAACTTCATTGTTTTTTGCCCGAAAAATTGCCACTCCGCTAGTGGATTATTTTTCAACAATTTCGTTGTTGTTTGGGGGCATACCGTTTCAAAAAAGTTGCAACAGGTTGTTTGTTTCCGTCTTTTTTTTTGTTATGTTTTGCGCGTTTTGTGCTTGTTTCGAATTGCCTCAGCGTCGAAAATCTTTTTGTGTGGCAACTTCATTGTTTTTTGCCCGAAAAATTGCCACTCCGCTAGTGGATTATTTTTCAACAATTTCGTTGTTGTTTGGGGGCATACCGTTTCAAAAAAGTTGCAACAGGTTGTTTGTTTTGCCCTCCGCAGCCGTTTTGCGTCGCGTTAAATGTATGTATTAAATTATTGACAATAAATGTTCCTCGTGATACAATAATTTCACAAACCTATCGAGAGTGACAGAGAGACGGACTCGATGAAGTCACAGCAACCTAAAATACGTTAGGTGCTAATTTCCGCAAACGTGCCCCGTGTGCGTTTGAAAGATGGGACGGCGAGTATTTTGTGCGTTTCGGGGCTCTGTCAGGTTTGACGGAGCATTTTTTAAGTAGAAAACGCAGCTAGACGCCTTCGATGGATTTGAAAGGAGAAAAATATATGAAAACAAACAAAAGAAGATTCTTCACGTCCGAAAGCGTGACGGAAGGACACCCCGACAAACTGTGCGATCAAATTTCCGATGCTATTTTGGATGCCATTTTGGCGCAAGACCCCGATGCACGCGTTGCATGCGAAACGGTCGTTTGCACGGGCACGGTTTTCGTGATGGGACAAATCACCACCAAGGCGGTTGTGGATTACGCAGCCATCGTTCGCGACACCGTTCGCAAAATAGGCTACACACGCGCCAAGTACGGATTCGATGCCGACAGTTGCGGCGTTATCATTTCGTTGGATAAACAATCCCCCGATATTGCATTGGGCGTGGACAAGTCGGACGAATATCGCAACCGTGGCGAAATTTTGGATATGTACGGCGCCGGCGACCAAGGCATGATGTTCGGTTACGCTTGCGACGAAACACCGGAATACATGCCCATGGCCATTATGCTTGCGCAAAAAATCAGTGCAAGATTGGCGGAAGTGAGAAAACTGGGCATCGTGGATTACCTTCGTCCGGACGGCAAGTGCCAAGTGACGGTAGAGTACCAAGACGACAAACCCGTTCGCGTGGATACCATCGTCCTTTCCGCACAGCACGGTCCCAACGTTTCCGCTTCGCAAATTGCCGAAGACATGATCAAGCACGTTATCCGTGCCGTCGTTCCCTTGAACTTGTTGGACGAAAACACCAAGTACTACATCAACCCCACAGGCCGTTTCGAATTGGGCGGCCCGGCAGCGGATAGCGGACTTACCGGCAGAAAGATAATCGTGGACACCTACGGCGGCTACTGTGCACACGGTGGCGGAGCATTTTCCGGCAAAGACGCAACCAAAGTTGACCGTTCGGCTGCATATATGTGCCGTTACATTTGCAAAAACATTGTTGCGGCAGGGCTGGCAAGCAAAATTCAAATTCAAGTTTCCTACGCCATCGGCAGAAGCAAACCTGTTTCCGTCGACGTGAACACCTACGGCACGGGCGTTGTTTCCGACGCTGTCATTGCCGATATCATCAACGACGAATTCGACTTGCGTCCCCGTGCAATTATCAACCAATTCGGGCTTCAACGCCCCATCTACTTGGCAACGGCAAGTTACGGACACTTTGGGCGTTCGGAATTTGCTTGGGAGCAGTTGGACAAAGTTAACGACTTGAAAAAATACATTCAACAGGAAGACTAACTTTTGGAATTGACGGTTAAGGGCACCGTTGCGGGCATAGTTTTTCGCAACGAAGAAAACGGCTACACAGTTTTAAGTTTGGATTGCACCGACGGAGACACCATTATCTGCGTCGGTTGTTTTCCTATGCTTTCCGTTGGTGCGCTTCTTTCCGTCACGGGCAAAGTTTCCGTTCACAACAAGTACGGCGAGCAACTTTCGGTGGAAAGCTACAAGGTGCTGAACCCCACCAACAAAACGGGCATCATCAAGTACCTTTCCAGCGGACTTATCAAGGGTATCGGCGAAGTTTTGGCGGAACGCATCTACGAAAAGTTTGGCGACGACACTTTCGGCGTTATCGAAAACAACCCTGCCTTGCTTGCAAAAGTGAAGGGTATTTCCGCCAAAAAAGCGTTGGATATTTCCAACGCCGTTGCCGGTTTGCGTGTTATGCAAGAGCAAATAATGTTTTTGCAAAGTTTTGGCATATCCACCAACTTGGCAATAAAAATCTACAACGTGTACAAGGGGGACACGAAGGACGTTTTGTCCCAAAACCCCTACAAACTTGTGGACGACGTGGACGGAGTGGGCTTTTTGACGGCCGATAGAATTGCTCAAAGCATGTCTATTCCTGCCGAAAGCAGTTTTCGTGTTCGTGCGGCAATGGTTTACACGTTGAAGGATACTGCCGAAAAACAAGGCAACACATTTTTGTTTTACGAAGACTTGATTGCTCGTTGCACGGAACTGTTGCAGCTGGATTTGACAGGCTACCAAGATTTGGTCAACGAAACGGTGGATCAACTCATGTTAGACACAACCATCGTTTCCTTTTCCCACGAACAAAAAAATTGTATTGCTCTTTCCTACTACTACAAGTTGGAAAAAAGCATTTCCTACAAACTTTTGGACTTGAACTCTTGTGCCAAAAGAATAATGATAGATGCCGATTCTCAAATAGCGCAATTTGAAAAAATAAACAAAATTGCCTTTCACGAAGGGCAAACGGGTGCGGTGAAATCGGCACTGGTTAACGGTGTAACGGTTATAACCGGTGGCCCCGGAACGGGCAAAACCACCATTATCAAGTGCGTGGCGGAAATTTTGTCGTCCACGGGGTTGCGTTTGGCATTTTGTGCGCCCACAGGGCGTGCCGCAAAGCGTCTTGCTCAAAGTACCGGCAAGGAAGCAAAAACCATTCACCGTTTGTTGGGATACGAAGCCAACGGCGGAAAAATGATGTTCAAGTACAACCGCTACAACACTTTGCCTTGCGACGTGGTAATCGTGGACGAAACGTCCATGGTGGATGTTGCGGTGATGAACAGTTTGCTTTCCGCATTGGAAAGCGGCACGCGGCTGGTGCTTGTGGGTGACAAAGATCAGTTGCCTTCGGTGGGCGCAGGTAACGTGCTTGCGGATATCATTGCAAGCAAGGTTGTGGAAGTGAGATATCTCACCCACATTTACCGCCAATCGGAAGACAGTTTGATTGTTACCAACGCACACTTGGTCAATTCCGGGCACATGCCGGAAATCAACAACAAAAGCAGAGACTTTTTTGTGATGTCCATGGCCGACTACCAAGAGGTTGCCCAAACGGTGGTGCAACTGGTTACCACTCGCTTGCCCAAATTCACCGGGTTGCCTTCTTCCGAAGTGCAAGTTTTGGGTGCACTTAAAAACGGCGTTGCCGGTGTGGAAAACTTGAACGTGATGTTGCAACAAGCGCTCAATCCGCCCGCCTACGGCAAAAACGAAGTGCAAATCGGCAAACACGTCATTCGTGTGGGCGACAGAGTTATGCAAACGGTTAACAACTACGAATTGGCGTTCAAGCGTTTTCTTCCCAACGGTGCGGTGGAAGAGGGCGAAGGCGTGTTCAACGGCGATATGGGTGTTGTTCAAAGTATCGACAGGGTGAACGGCACCATGGAAGTTGCTTTCGACGACAACCGTTTGGCAAGTTATTCTCGCCAAGATTATTCCGATTTGCAACCGGCCTATGCAATCACCATTCACAAAAGTCAGGGCAGCGAATTCGAAGTGGTGGTGGTACCGCTAGTCAACGGTCCGCCGTCCATTATCAACCGCAACTTGCTGTACACGGCAATAACCCGTGCCAAGCGCGCCGTCGTGTTGGTTGGCAGCAAAAAGGTGCTTGCCATGATGGTGCACAACAACTACGTTGCAACAAGAACAACCAATTTGCGCCGCTTTTTGAAGCGAGACCGTTCTGTGTGGAACACCGTACTTTCAGGCTCCACGCAAGATGCCGCCGATACTTCGACGGATTTTGACGATTCCGAAAGATGAAAGAGTTTTTTCGAAAACTGAAAAACAAATTGCAAGTTGCCGTGGCTCCCACGCAGTTCAAGTGTTTGAATTGCGGCGTGGATGTGTTTGACGGGTTGGGCTTTTGTCCAAAATGTTTGAAGAAAGTCAAGTTCAACAACGGCAAAACTTGTTTGCGTTGCGGCGTTTCATTGCACGGTGCGGAAGACTACTGCGGACATTGTGCCTTCGAAAAGACCTATTTCGACAAGGCATATTCGCCGTTGTGCTACGAAGGTGCGGTGCAAAGCGCAATTTTGAACATGAAGTTCAACAATCTTGGCAGTAATGCCGCAGTGCTTGCCCGTTATTTGGTGTTCATGGCGCAAAAACAAAATTTGCAGTTCGATGTCGTCACGTTCGTGCCCATGTCACCCAAAGCAAAGAAAAAGCGTGGCTACAACCAAGCGCAACTGTTGGCTGAACACTTTTGTGAACAGTTGGATTTGCCTCAACCGTTGGATGCCTTGAAAAAGATCAAGGAAACGGAACGTCAAGAAAAGTTGAACAAAAAGCAACGACAGGAAAATTTGGTGGGTGCGTTTGCCGCAAGCGAAGAGGTTCGTGGCAAAAGAGTGCTGCTCATCGATGACATAAAAACCACCGGTGCAACCTTGAACGAGTGTGCAAAAGCACTCAAACGCAAGGGTGCAACAAGCGTGGTGTGCCTTACGGTGGCTTCCCGAGAAGAAAACACCGTTTGGGAAGTGGAGGAGGAAATATGAAAAATATATCCGAACAATATGCGCAATCTTTCAAGGTGACGAAAAAAGCCTACGGCGGCGGCAATGCTTCCGCAGTTAAGAAATTGGAAAAGATTGCAAATGCGGTGGAAGAAAAAGAGGCGTTTTACGCTGCTTTTTCCGATCAACAACTTGCCGAGCAAACCAACGTGCTGAAAAACCGTTTGCAAAACGGCGAAACGCCGGATCAAATTTTGCCCGATGCCTACGCCGTGTGCCGTGAAGCAAGCAAGCGTGTGTTGCATCAACGCCACTACTACGTGCAAGTGTTGGGCGGCATTGCTTTGCATCAAGGCAGAATTTGTCAAATGGCAACGGGCGAAGGCAAAACTTTGACGGAAACGTTGCCGGCATATTTGAATGCTCTAACTGGCAAAGGTGTGCACATTGTAACTGTCAACGAATATCTTGCCAAGCGTGACATGGAATGGATGGGCAAAGTGTTCCGCTTTTTGGGCCTTACCGTCGGCGTGACATTGAGCAAGCAATCGGCAAGGGAAAAACGTACCGCCTACAAGTGCGACATCACCTACGGAACAAACAACGAGTTTGGTTTCGACTACTTGCGTGACAACATGTCCACGGCGCGCGAAAACTGTGTGCAACGCGGCTTGAATTTCGTCATTATCGACGAAGTGGATAGCATTTTGATAGACGAAGCACGCACGCCCCTTATCATATCCGGGCCCAGCGGCAAATCTAGCGATAGCTACGAAAAGGCCAACCGTTTTGTTTGCACTTTGCAAAATTCCACCAACGTAGACGACGAAGGCAAAACGGCCGACAAAGATACTGAGCCCAACGGCCACTACGTTGTGGACAAAAAGGAAAAGAACGTGCGTTTGACGGAACGGGGCATTGCAAAGGCTGAACAGTTTTTCGGTTTGGAAAACTTGTCCGACCCGGAAAACACCGAAATCAACCACTACATCAACAACGCCTTGCGTGCGCATGCCATCATGCACCGAGACGACGACTACATTGTGGAAAAAGGGCAAGTGGTGATTGTCGATTCCTTCACCGGGCGCAAAATGGAAGGGCGCAGATACAGCAACGGCTTGCATCAAGCAATTGAGGCAAAGGAACACGTGACTGTCAAGGAAGAAAACAAAACTTTGGCCACGATAACCTTCCAAAACTACTTCCGTTTGTACCGCAAAATGAGCGGTATGACGGGAACGGCCAAAACGGAAGAAGACGAATTCAACACAATCTACAACATCGACGTTGTGGCAATCCCCACCAACATGCCCATGATCCGCGACGACCAAGCGGACATGATTTTCTCTAACCGCCAAGGCAAACTGCGTGCCATTGTGCGTGACGTGAAAGAACGCCACGAAAAAGGACAACCGTTGCTTATCGGTACCGTCACGGTGGAAAAGAGCGAAGAACTTTCCAAAATGTTGAAGGCGGAAAACGTTCCGCACAAAGTTTTGAATGCCAAGTTCGACAAAATGGAAGCGGAAATAGTTGCCCAAGCGGGCAGATACGGAGCCGTTACCATTGCAACCAACATGGCAGGGCGCGGAACGGACATTTTGTTGGGCGGAAATGCGGAATTTCTTGCCAAACAAGATTTGAAATGTCAAGGCTACGAAGAAGAGCAAATTGAGGCGGCCACCGGCTTTGTCCGTGACGAATCGGTGGAAGAATTGCACGAACAGTACGTGCAACTTGTGGAAAAGTACCAAAAGGAAACGGCCGAAGAGAAGAAAAAGGTTGTTGAAGCGGGCGGCTTGTGCGTTATCGGTTCCGAACGTCACGATTCACGGCGTATCGACAACCAGTTGCGTGGGCGTTCCGGTCGTCAGGGCGATCCGGGCACAAGCGTGTTCTATGTTTCCGCCGAAGACGACATGGTTCGCATTTTCAGCGGAGATATGATGCAGCGTGCAATGGCATTTTTGCGTGTGGACGACGACACTCCCATGCAAGCAAAAATGCTTTCCAAGGCCATCGAATCGGCACAAAAACGCATCGAAGGCATGCACTTTTCCGCACGTAAAAACGTGTTGCAGTACGACGATGTCAACAACCAGCAACGCAAAGTTATCTACCGTGAGCGCAACCGTGTGTTGGACGGCGAAGACGTGCACGACGAAATTTTGGCAATGGCGCAAGACTATGCCCGCTACGCCTTGGAAGAAGCTTGCGACGGCAACGAAAACGTTTCGGAATGGAACTTGGAAGAAGTCAACAAGCGTTTGAAGAAGTATTTCCCCGTGGAAGAAGATATTGTGGACGGTGATGCCACCGCACGCGAAACGTGCAATCAACTTGCCGAACTGTGCAAAACTTTGCTCAACGAGCGTGCTGCGGACGAAGATGCCGACGTGCCTTTCCGTGAAGCGGAGCGTTTTGTGCTGTTGCGCACTACGGACAAGTTGTGGATGGACCACATCGACGCATTGGACGACCTTCGCAAAGGCGTTGGATTGCAATCCATCGGCCAACACGACCCGTTGGTTGTCTACAAAAAAGAAGCCTACGATATGTTCGAAAAACTAAACGAAGAAATCAAGGTTCAAACCATCCGTATGTTGTTTTTCGGCAAACTGGTGCGTGTGGCGGTAACTGCAAAACCGCAAGAAAACCTCAATCCGGAAAAGAATTTGAACGGACCTTGCCCGTGCGGCAGCGGCAAAAAGTACAAAAACTGCTGCTACTTGAAAGACGTGGAAAAGAACGGCGTAACGGAGCCTGCGGAGCAAAAGCCTCTTTCCAAGAAGGACGAGTACGCATTGAAACGCCAACAACGCAAGGAGAACAAAAACAAAAAGTAATTTGGGGAGAAAAACCAAATGATTCAAGTAGAAGATCTCAAACTTAAAGTTAAGGATTTGCAAGGCAAGCTGAACGGTATCGGCGAAAGTTTGAACGTTCCCAAGCTTACGGAAGAATTGCAATCGTTGAACGAACAACAACACCGTGCGGATTTTTGGGAGGATGTGAAAAACGCTCAAAGCGTCAGTCAGCGTGCAAAAAACATCGAAGACAAAATAACTTCCTACCAAAAACTGTGCTCTAAACTTGCCGACGTTTCGGAACTGTTGGAAATGTGCGACGACGATGAAACAATGCTTGCGGAAACGGCTGAAGAACTTGTTTCCACCGAACAAGCCGTTGCCGAAATGCACATTGCAACGTTGCTTTCGGGCAAGTTCGATGCAAACAACGCAATTTTAACGTTGCATGCAGGTGCGGGCGGCACCGAGGCGCAAGATTGGGTGCAAATGCTCTACAGAATGTACACTCGCTACGCCGAACGCCGTGGCTACAAAGTGCAACTGTTGGATATGCTTGCCGGTGAAGAAGCCGGAATAAAATCCGTCACTTTCCAAGTTAACGGCCAAAATGCCTATGGCTACTTAAAGGCGGAAAAAGGCGTGCACCGTCTTGTAAGAATTTCCCCGTTCGACGCTCAAAAACGCCGTCACACAAGTTTTGCTTCGCTGGAAGTGATGCCGGAATTGCCGCAAGATAACGACGTGGTGATAGAAGACAAGGATTTGAAAGTGGATACCTACCGCAGTTCGGGTGCAGGCGGCCAACACATCAACAAAACGGAAAGTGCCATTCGCATCACACACTTGCCCACGGGAATTGTCGTTTCTTGCCAAACGCAACGCAGTCAAATTCAAAACAGAGAGCAAGCAATGCT
>CAZADD010000019.1:0-20117 GCA_964483825.1 uncultured Oscillospiraceae bacterium | reverse complement strand
CCTATGCCGTAAGGTTTATCCGATAAGTCACCACCTGTTTTTTTGCTTATTCGTCAACTTTGCGTGTTCGCAAAGTTGGCTAAGAGAGCGCCTCGGTTTGGCGTGCTCTGTTTCGAGGCGCCGACTTTTGTCGGAGCCTTTCTTATTTTTGAGAATAATTTTATCGGGAGAAATATGAAAAACGATTCTGTTCCACGAAGTAGTGAAGCAACGGAAGGGGACGCTTCAAGCGTTACCGTTCAAGTAGAAGAACAACAAAATGCTACCAAAGCAGCTGTCGCTGCGGAAAAAACACCCAAAGTCAAGGAAAAAAACGAAAAGAAAAAGAAAAAGCGTAATATTTGGCCCATCAAGGCACTTATCATTTCTTTCGTTTTGTCTTTTGCGGTCAATGCCGGATCGGAACTGGTTTTGGAAGATTCGCAGTGGTGGCTTGCTTCACTGTTAACTTTGGTTATTTTGGCAATAGGCGTGTTGTTCGACGTGATAGGCACTGCAACAACGTCATGCGATGTCGAGCCTTTCTTGGCAATGGCCTCAAGAAAAGTTAAGGGAGCCAAAACTGCGGTCAAATTGGCAAAAAATCGAGACGTAGTGTCTTCGGTGTGTTGCGATATCGTCGGTGACGTTTGCGGAATTGTTTCAGGTGTGTGTGCTGCCACGATAGTCGTGCAAGTCGTGCAGTTTGTGGAAGGACAAGTTTGGAACTTTTTGTTGTCCGTTTTGATTTATGCCGTTATTTCCACGGCAACAATCACGCTGAAAGCCGCTTGCAAAAAACTGGCCGTCAATAATGCCGTCGGAATTGTTTTTGGCGTTGCAAAAATTTTAAGCGTATTTTCGCGGGAAGGATAGTTTTTCAAAAAAAACGGACGGATGACGTTCGAATCAGAGGTATTTATGTCACGTTCTGCTCGGCAATCCAAAATTTTGGATTTGATTGCTCAACACAACATAGAAACGCAAGAAGAGTTGGTTGCCGCATTGCGAAATGACGGTTTTGATGTCACGCAAGCAACCGTTTCTCGCGACGTGAAAGAACTGGGGCTAGTAAAAACCCAAGATTCGTTGGGGCGTTATTGCTACGCCACACGCCAAAAGACGGAAAAACTTTCAAGCAAATTGCTCACCGTGTTGCGTGAGGCCATCATTTCCGTTGTAACGGCGGAAAACTTGGTTGTCGTTCGCACGATAGATAACGGTGCACACGCCGTTTCGGCGGCCATTGAACAACTTTCGTTGAACGTTTTGGGCGTTTTGGCGGATAACAGCACGGTACTTATTATTTCAGCAACGGCAAAGGATGCCGAAGCGGTAGCACACAGGATAAATCAACTTATTTAGCAACAACACATGATCAGAAAAATCGAAATTCACAACATTGCATTGATAGATCGATTGGAAATCGATTTCACCGAAGGACTGACGGTACTTTCCGGCGAAACAGGTAGCGGCAAATCTATAATAATAGATTCGCTGGCTTTTGTTTTGGGCGAAAGGGCGGATAAAACGCTTATCAAGTACGGAGAAGAGGAAGCATGCGTTTCCGCACTGTTCGAAGTGTCGGATTGTTGCGGTGTGTTGGACAAGTTGGAAGAATACGGCTACGGCCGAGATACGGAAATTTTGGTTAGCCGAAAAATGTCGGTTAGCGGCAAAAACGAAATTCGTATTCAGGGCAAAACGGCAACTTTGGCCATTTTGAAGGACATTTGTGCCGAACTGGCGGATATTTTTGGTCAAGGCCAACATTTGGCACTGCTCAACGAGAAAAAACAGTTGGAAGTTTTGGATAGTTTTTGCAATTTCCAAGGTGCCGATGAAAGGTTGAAATTCGAACTTGCTCCGCAACTTGCAAAATTGAACAAACAGTTGAAAGGTTACGGCGGAACCGATGCAGAGCGTGAACGGCTTGCCGACATGTTGAAGTATCAAATTGACGAAATAACTCGTGCCGAATTGGACGAAGCGGAAGAGGAAGAGTTGCTTGCAAAGCACAAACGCATGGTAAATGCCGAAAAAATTGCGCAAGCACTGTCGCAATCGGTGGAAGCTTTGGACGGCACGATGGGGGCAATCGGTCAACTTGCTACGGCGGAAAGCGCACTAAGAGGTATTTCGTCGGTGGAAGAAAGTGCCGACAGCTTGAACACGCGTTTGTCCTCTGCGCGGCTAGAACTTTCCGATATTGCCGATACGTTGTCCGGCTTGCTGGATGGTTTGGATTTCAGCACTTACGAGGCGGATCGCATCGAATCACGGTTGGAAAACATCAAAAATATCAAGCGTAAGTATGGCGGAACGATAGCAGAAGTCTTAAACTTTTTGCACGATGCCGAAGAAAAATACGATGACTTGGTGAACGCATCGGAAAAAATTCAACAGCTTAACGACGAAAAACTTGCCGTTTTGAAAGAAATGTACAAGCTTTCGACGGAAAAATCCAACGAACGCAAGCGTGCTGCGGATGCTTTGGCTCGCCGCATAATGAAGGAACTTGCCGATCTGGGTATGAAAGGAACGGATTTTCAAGTGCAATTCAACCAGCAACCCGATTTCGAAGAATATTGCAAGTCGCCGTCATCTAACGGATTCGACGAAGTTGTATTTTTGATGTCGGCAAACGTTGGCGAACCGTTAAAGCCGCTGTCCAAGGTTATTTCCGGCGGGGAAATGTCCCGTTTCATGCTGGCTGTGAAAAATATCACGGCCATAGCCGAGAAAATTCCCACGATGGTGTTTGACGAAATAGATACGGGGATTTCCGGCAACATGGCAAAAATGGTTGCCATGAAGTTAGCAAACGTTTCCGCGGATAAGCAAAACGGTTTCCAATGTATAGTTATCACCCATTTGCCGCAAATCATGGCTATGAGCGACAACGCATTGCTAATCGAAAAGGTGCAAAAAGACGGTCACACGCACACTTGCGTCACCGTTTTGGCGGAAAAATCTCAACGAGCCGCCGAAGTTGCTCGCCTTATGGGCGGCGTGGGGCAGTCGGCGTTGGTTGGTGCCAACGAACTTTTGGATTGGTCTGAGCACTACAAAAAGTCTCGTCAAGTGTAGTTAATTGCACTCATTGTTTACAAAAAGTAACTGTTTTTGGTGCCTTTGCCGTCAAAATGTAACGTAATTTTCAATATTTTCAAAACCGATTTCCGCAAAACGGGGGATCGGTTTTTGTTTTGGGACTATATCAAAAGCCGATAACTTTGCGCAAAATGATTTTGAATAGCAAATTCCTTGTTTCGCCGAAACGTAGTTTGTCAAACTTTTTTTTTGATGGGCTTTGTGCCGAACGTTGGGGTAGAGGAAGTTTGCTTCTGCACAAAACGGTTTCAAATAGTCGCTTTTTTTTTGGGGGGGGATGCTGGAAAATTCCCAAGATACTTGTAATTTACACCCGACTTTTATTATTGAACCTTTTTTGTCAATTGTGGAGCACCCGTTGCGTGAAATTGTTGCAACAACTCAAACTCAATTAAATTGTTGCGAATGTGAATGTCTTTTAAGCACGCAAAAAATTGTGTCTCAATCAATTTGCAGTAAAAAACGCAATTCCATCTTGAAAATGCCCATTAAAGGTGATATACTGTTATCAACTTGAGTTCGATTTGCGGCAGGGTACTTGCATATCGAAAAATTTTCGGGAGAGGCATTATGAAAAATTGTGACGTATTGATTATCGGCGGAGCAACGTCGGGTTGCTATTTGGCAAAATTACTTGCGCAAAAGGGGCATGACGTGGTTGTTGTCGATAGACTTTCGGAAGAAACATTGGGCAACCGTTTGGATATTTTCCACATGACGCGGCGAGAAATGAAGAAGTACAACTTGCCTTGTCCCGAACCGGGCGACGGCATCTACGAATTTGAATTTGCCGATAACTATTCCTATTCTCCGCACGGTAACTATCCCAAGTACAACTACGACGAAGTTGTGGGAATGCACATGGCTAAGTATATTGCTTTGATGCGGAAACAAGCGGAAGACTGCGGTGCAAAATTTCTTTTCAATCACGATTTTCAGCGTTTTATTTTCCGTGACGGCAAGATTGTTGGTGCAGTTTTTGCAACCGAGGATGGCGAAGAAGAAATTTTTGCCCAAACTGTGGTGGATTGTTCCGGTGCCGATGCTAAACCCAGAACATCTTTGCCCGATGATTTTGTGGTTGAAAACACACCGCTTGGCGGCAACGACAAATTCTATGTCATTTTGCGTTACGTAAAACTGAAAAACCCCAAAGATTTTGTCAACGCCACCGGAAAATTTGTTTGTCGCGGTTGGACGTTCTACAAAGCATGGCTTGCTCCGTGTTCATCCGACGGTGCCGATGCAATTTTGGGCATAGGCGCATGCACAAGTTACGACCACGGTGAGGAAATTTTCAAAACTTTGGAACAAAACGTCGTTTTGCCCGAATATGAAGTGGTGCGTTTCGAGCGTGGCACAACGCCCTATTCCCGCCCGCCTTATTCTTTTGTCGGGGATAACTTTATCGTCAGCGGTGATGCCGGTGCGCTAACAAAACCCAACAACGGCGAAGGTGTCACCAGCAGTATGGAACAAATGCTTATCGTTGCCGACGTTTTGGACGTTGCATTGAAAAACGGCGACACTTCCAAGGAGGCGTTGTGGGGCATTAACTGTCGCTATAACCTCGTTCAAGGGGCGGAGTTTGCATCTAACCGTGCGCTGTTCACAAAGGCCGTTCGTGCCACGATGGAAGAATGGGAGTATTTGTTCAAAAAGTCCATTATCTTCGATGACCGTTTCTTCGATGGCGGAAAAACTATGCCTCCGTCCAAAACGCCGGTAAAGGATTCTTTGCACTTGGTGTTTGGTATTCTTGGCGGTATTTTCAGTGGCAAACTCAGTGCAAAAACAATCAAAGGCTTTGCCGACGGACTGAAATTGGGTGGAAAATTGAAAAAACTGTATTTGCATTTCCCTCAAACGCCGCAAGGCTATGCAAAATGGAAGAAAAAGGCGGATAAACTTTGGAATAAAGTGGGAAAGATGCAGTAGATTGCAACAATTTTGTCGAGTAATGGCAGTTTAATGTAAAATAAGCGCCGAAAACTATTCCTAAACAATCGAGATATATCAATAATTATAATGAAGCGGAAGATTGCCTTCCGCTTTTATTTTGCGAAAGTAACGATATGTAAGGCGTTGTTATGTTAACAAGTTGTTTTGTCGTTTTTCACGGAATATATCTGCGTCATTGTCACACACTAACTTCGTATTGTAAGAGAGGTGAAATGGGTGAAGCGAGGTTTTCCTGTACTAATTTTTATTTTAATTTTCATTTTAACAACGGCATTCGTGTTGCCTTTTGCGCTTGCGGAAGTTTCGCAATGTTTTGGAAAGGTGAGTGCATGTGCGTCAAATTCGAGCGGCGTATCGGATTTTTTCGACGACGTGGCCGATTTGTTTGTCGGAACAAGCAGTGCGACGAAAATTGAAGAAGAGGTGTATTTGGGCGGTTATCCTTTGGGCATAACCATCGACGGCGACGGTGTCACGGTGATAGGACTGAACGAATTTTTCAACGCCAACGGCGACTTGTGCTGCCCGTCGCTTGTTGCAGGGTTGGAAATCAACGACGTTATCGTTGAACTGGACGGCAGAAAAATCTACAATTCTTCAAAACTTTCGGAAATCGCATCAAAATCTCAAGGTAAGACAATGTCGCTGAAATTTGTGCGAGACGGCGAACAAAAGCAAACAAAAATTCAAGCGCAAAAGGACCTTGCCGCAGGGCAGTACCGTTTGGGGCTGTGGACCAAGGATGCTTGTGGCGGTGTCGGAACCCTCACTTACGTCAAAAAGAATCTATCCTTCGGCAGTTTGGGACACCCGATAACAACCTCCGAGGGAGAAATTATCTCTTGTAAAAACGGCGGTGTATTCAATTGCACGGTTAACGGTGTAGAAAAAGGGCGTCGCGGTGCTGCAGGAGAACTGAAAGGAAGTTTTTCCTACGACAAGCGCATTGGTAATTTGTACGTAAACAATCGTTTCGGCGCATTCGGCACGTTTTCTTCCGTTCCGAGTTTTTGCAAGGATAGTGACGTTATTCCCGTTGCCGACGTATCCGAAGCCGTGCCGGGTAAAGCGGAAATTTATTGTACTTTGGACGATAACGTTCGCCAAAAGTATCAAATAGAAATTGTAAAAACTACTCGTCAAACTTCGCCTTCCGATAAAGGCATGGTAATTCACGTCACCGACCCTGTATTGTTGGAAAAAACCGGCGGTATAGTTCAAGGAATGAGCGGCAGCCCGATAGTGCAAAACGGCAAGTTGGTGGGCGCGGTAACCCACGTGTTTGTCAACGATCCCACGCGTGGCTACGGCATCTACGCAAAATGGATGCTGGAAAATTGAGCGTAGACAAAAATGAAATAGCAAAAAACAGCTGTATTAACACAATTTGTGAAGTGAAAAAATCTTTGTGAAACTCAAGTTTTTGCACTTCAGGTATGAAAAGGCGGTGTTCTTGCGTTTTGATGCTAAGTCGGAAATTTTCGGTGTTGCAAAACGGGTGTAGGTTTAGTTTGGCATTTAGAAAGTGGATTTTCTATTTTTGATTGTTCGGCCACGTTGAATGTCAATTGCAAAAGATTGTTTGGCCTAATATGTGTTGGCGTTTTGTGCAAGGCCAATTGGAACTGGCAGCGAGTCGTTCAAGCGCATTTTACTTTAACGGTTTTGCGGAAAATCTTGTCCGCAAATGACGGAAATCGACATTATTTTTGACTAGCGTTCATATATGGTTGTATGGACGCTTTGTTTTTCAATGTGTTGGCAAGGGACGCCGTGTTGCGCCTAAAAACCGAACGAAATAAGGTTTTGCTTTGCGTTGTGTTTGCAGTTATTGGCACCGTGTTGGGAGTGGTTGCCTACAGCGTGTCGCAGTACACGTGGTGGGGCGGAAACAGGTGTGATTATGCCTACAAACTGATGTACGGCGGCTTTTTTGCCGTGTTGCTTTCCTATGCGTTGTGCGGTGCGGGAATAAGTTTTGCTTTGTGTTGTTTTGCCAAATGGAACGTGCGGTGGCTAAATTTGTTGCTTGTGTTTGTTGTCAGTTTGTATTTCGGCGCAAACTGCTGTGCCGTGTGTTGTTATTCGGGCTTGTTGGGTGTTTTGTACGCAGTGTTTTTGCTGTTATCGGAAGAAATAATCAACCTGTTTTGCTGCTTTTTTGCCTTTTCCGAAAGATGTTGCGGCAGCACGTTTTTGCAAGCATTTCGTGACGTAAAAGTGCCAATTTTTTTGCAAATAGGTGGCATTTTGGTCAAAATGTTTGTTATTTTTGCGTTATTAAGGACATTAACTGCATTAATTTGATTGTGAATTTCAAAAGAATTTGCTATAATACAATCAGGAGAAAAAATATGAGAGCTTTTATTTTGGTGATAGACGGCTTTGGAATCGGTGCAATGCCGGATTGCAGAAAGTTTAACGATTTCGGGGCCAATACGTTGAAAAACATTCGTGCCGCCTACGATCTGGATATTCCCCATTTGCAAGATATGGGGTTGTATTGCATAGACGGAACTTTCAACGACGACAGAGAACCTTCCGCAGCATTTGCCCGTTTGGAAGAACTTTCCAAGGGTAAAGATACGACAGTCGGACACTGGGAAATGGCAGGGGTTATAACTAACCAAGCAATGCCCACCTTCCCCAACGGTTTTCCTAAGGAATTTATTTCCCGCTTGGAAAAGGAACTCGGCACCAAAATTTTGTGCAACAAGCCTTACAGCGGAACTGAAGTTATAAAGGACTACGGCAAGGAACACTTGGAAACGGGCTATCCCATTGTGTACACTTCGGCAGACAGTGTGTTGCAAATTGCCGTGCATATGGATAAGTATACTATCGACGAACTGTACGAAATGTGCGAAAAGGCACGTGCTCTTTGCACCGGAAAGTATGGTGTTGGTCGCATTATTGCCCGTCCTTTCGAAGGAGAATATCCTTTTGTTCGTACTGCTGAAAGAAAAGACTTTTCTTTGAATCCGCCGGCAAAAACAATTTTGGATTTCGTCAGCGATGCCGGCTTGCACAGCGTTGCAGTCGGAAAAATTGAATATATTTTCAACGGACAAGGCATCACTCGCAGTATACACACGGAAAGCAATTTGGACGGTTTGAACAAAACCTTGGATATTGCCGAAGAAGATTTTGACGGCTTGGTGTTTGTTAACTTGGTGGATACGGACATGAAGTACGGCCACCGCAGAGACGTTTTCGGCTACGCCGAGGCGTTGGAAGAAATCGATGCAAAAGTTGGCGAATTGATGAAAGTGATGAAGCACGACGACGTGTTGTATATCACCGGTGACCACGGTTGCGACCCCACCCACAAAGTACACACCGATCACACGCGTGAGTACACTCCGTTGCTGATTTACGGCTGTGAAGTTGTTCCCACAAATCTTGGCACACTGAAAGGTTTCGACGTTATTTGCGACACGATCAAAGAACAGCTTGGTATAGGTAGCGGTGCAAAATCCGTTTGGGAAAAGATCACTCGCTAACATAATTTTAGACACAAATTCGGAGTTCGACATTTTGTCGGACTCTTTTTTTGCTTTATGTTAAAAAAATGGGGCCAATGTAAAATAGTTCGAATAAGGTTTTATATCAAAAATTGTGGAATTTTCACTTCGATTTCCAATAGTTTGAGTAAGGTTCCATGTCAAATGTCGGAGTGCAAAAAGTTGCGTACTAGTGTTAAGCAGTTCTAGCGGTCAAATTTCGGTTGTACTACAGGTGTCCGTCAAGGCGGTTTTGTTACCTAATCTTGCAAAAATTCGTTTTTCGAATTATTGAAAATTTTGCACTCAGCATGAATTTCCTTTCACATGTTTATCTTGTTTATTACTAGCGGTGTTGGGGGGTATTAAAACATTGCTATTTCGCATTTCGGCAATTTTTATCTTTGCAAGTACTTTGTGTTTCGTATATCTGTGTTACTTTTGCAAATACTAGTTTCAAAGAACTTCAAAGGAGAAGAATATGAAAAAAACAATACTGGTTGCCGTGTTGTGTGTGTTGGTTGCGGCAATTGCCGTGCCAACGTTAGCGCTTGCCGAAAGTGACCCTAACATAACTGCAAAAGAGGCGGTGTTGGCAACTGAAAACGGTGAAATTTTGTTCGAAAAGAACTCCACTGAGAAACGGCCCATTGCCAGCATGACAAAAATAATGACGTTGTTGTGCTTGTACGAAGGCGTGGAAAACAACAAAATATCCTTGGACGACACCGTCGCAGTCAGTGCTCGCGCGGCGTCAATGGGTGGATCTCAAGTGTTTTTGGAAGCCAACGCAACCTACAAGGCGGAAGACCTCATCAAGTCCATAATCGTTTGTTCGGCAAACGACAGTTGTGTCGCCATGGCGGAACATATGTGCGGAAGCGTTGAAAATTTTGTCGACACGATGAACGAAAAAGCGTCACAGCTGGGTTTGGTTGCAACTCACTTTGAAAATTGCACCGGTTTGCCTCATGTAAGTCAGTTTTCTTGTGCAAAAGACGTTGCTGCCATGTTTTCGCATTTGATAAAATATCCTCATTACTTTCAGTGCTCTTCGGTGTGGATGGAGGATTTTCAACATCCCCAAGGGCGAGTGACGGGGATGACAAACACAAACAAACTTGTGCGTTTCTATCAAGGCTGTGACGGCGGAAAAACAGGTTTCACCAACGAAGCTATGCACTGTTTGGCGGCAACTGCCAAGCGTGGTGATACACGTGTCATTGCGGTAGTAGTGGGCGCACCGTCAAGCAAAGTACGTTTCGGTGAGGTTTCCGGCATGTTCGACTACGCCTTTGCAAACTACCAAAACAAAGTGTACGTCAGTTGCGATGAAGTGTTGCAAAATGCCGACGTTGTGGGCGGTAAAACACAAGTTGAAGGTGTTGCGGCCCAACCGTTAAGTTATTTCGGCAAGAAAGGGGACGAAAGCTGTTCGGTGCAAGTAACTGTGGAAGAACTGAAAGCGCCTGTCAAGTGCGGTCAAAAAATAGGTAACGTCAAATTGATAGATGCGAACGGGAACGTGTTGCACGAAACGGACTTGGTCGCCAAAAACAACGTAGATAAAAAATCTTATTGGGACTACGTCAAAGAAATTGCGGGATAACAGGCGCAACAAAATTTACGTTGTGATATTTGTTTGAAAAAATCGCATTGTATTTGCGACGGCGCAGTTGGTGGAAATTGCTATCTTGTAATTTGCGTGTCGCATCTATATCCAAGCAAGAACTTGTGCTTGCTAATTATGCAAAGCTGTGTGCTCGGTAAGAACGGAAGTGGCGAAACTCTCAAAATGCGATAAGTTTCATCAAAACGTTTGCGATTTTTCAAAATTTTTCAAAAATAATTGTGGTTGCTTGCATTGTATTTGACTTTGCAAGCAACTTTTGTTAAAATATATTGAAACAATCTTGTTTGCAAGGTTAACGTTGCCAAGCAAACGTCAGCACGGCATTGCAACAAACGCTTGTTACAATGTTAACGGTAAAATAAATGTATATCTACGAACTTTTAACTGCAAACGACGGAACGATCTCTCGCGAAGGCATGCTTAACGTGCTTGCTTTTGCGTTGGCACTTGTTTTTGCTCTTACGTTGCACGAACTTGCACACGGTCTTGTTGCACTTTGGAACGGAGATCCTACTGCTAAATTTAACGGCAGATTGTCACTGAATCCTCTCAGACATTTCGATTTGATCGGGCTTTTGATGATGCTGTTGGTGGGGTTCGGTTGGGCAAAACCCGTGCCCGTCAATCCGAATAATTTCAAAAACCGCAAAGTGGGTGTCATAACAGTGTCAGTGGCAGGCGTAGTCACCAATTTGGTGTTGGCGTTTTTGTTCGCGTTGCCGCTTGTGGCACTGGGGCAAGTGAGTAATATTCAGGATTTAACTCAGTATTATTTCTGGTATTTTGGAATCGTTTTTTGCGGCTTCATGGTGACATTGAACGTTTCTTTTGCTTTGTTCAACTTGTTGCCGCTTTATCCTTTGGACGGTTACAGGTTGCTGTCTTGCTTTGTGGACGAAAACAACGGTTTTATGCGTTTCTTGCGCAAGTACAGCTTGTACATTATGCTTGCTTTTATCGTGTTGGACTATATTCCCGTTGTTTCGCAATTTTCGCCGTTCAACTTGCTAATCGGCTGGGTTGGTGGCAAAATTAAAGCAGGTTTTCTTGCATTTTGGGGGTTGATTATATGACCGCGGATTTTGAACAACAATATTTGTTCGATAACAACGATCAATCGGCGTTGGAATTGAAACTTACCAATTTCAACGGACCGTTGGATTTGTTGTTGGAATTGGTGAAAACCAACAAAATAGAAATCAAGGATATTTTCGTTTCTCAGGTTACGGAACAGTTTTTGACGTATATGGATCAACTTTCCGAACTGGACGTTAACAAGGCCGGCGAGTATATGGCAATGGCGGCAACGCTTTTGGAAATCAAGGCCCGTGCGCTTATCCCTGTTTTGGAACAAGCTAACGACGACGAAGAATCACCCGAAAAGGTGTTGATACGTCAGCTAGAGGAGTACAAAGTTTTCAAGGAAATTGTTTCGGACTTGAAAGAGTACGAAAACGTCGACCGTTTCTATCGCGAACCGGACAAAAACGTTGGAAAATCGGTTACCGTCATCAAAGACAATTTAAGCGTCGAAGGCTTTATGCAAGCGTTTTCCAAGTTTTTGATGAAAATGCAGCTGAAAGCACAAGCCGACGTTTCCAGAACGATGGTGAAGGAAACTTTTTCCGTGGCACAAAAAGTGCGCATGATACGGGAAATTTTGAAGGAAGAAGACAGTTTCAAGTTTTCGCAACTTTTCGAAAAGGATACCGGTGTAAACGAATACATAACCACGTTTTTATCGGTGTTGGAACTTTTGAAACTGCAAATTATTCGTGTTGAACAAGCGGAGCTTTTCGAAGATTTTTTGGTAATTAAACGCCCCGAAAGCGAAAACGTCGAGGCAGTAGTGGAGGATAGTTATGAGTCGTTTGAGTAACGTTATAAAATCCATTTTGTTCCTTTCCGGCAAACCCGTGGAACAAAAATTTATTCAAGAAAAATTGGAAGTTTCATCCAAGGAAATGAAAGATGCCGTGAATGAACTTGCCGAAGAATTTTCCGGCGAAAACGGTATCAACTTGTTGCGCTTTAACGGCAAATTGCAACTTGCAACCAATTCCGACTACTCCAAGGAAGTGGAAAGCGTGTTGAACCCTATCAAGGAAAAGGAACTTACCAACGCAATGCTGGAAACGCTTGCAATAATTGCCTACAAACAGCCCGTCACTCGTTTGGACGTAGAAGAAGTTCGTGCAGTGGATTGCACCTACTCGTTGCAAAACCTCACCAGATTGGGGCTTGTGGAAGCGGTTGGCCGCAAAGATACGATCGGTCACCCCGTGTTGTTTGCCACGACGGATGAGTTTTTGAAGCGTTTTTCCATCGGTGACGTTTCGGAATTGCCCGACTACGAAACGTTGTTGGAAAAATTGAAGGAAATTGCGGAAACCGGCGGAAAGCCGGCGGAAAAACCCATGTTCGATTCCACTCAAACGGAAGTTCCTCAAACCGAAGAAGTTCCGGAGTTTTTGCAAGGCGAACAGTTGGAAAGCGTAGAATAAAATATTTGTTATTTGGCCTCGGCACTTAAAGTGTTCGGGGCTTTTTTTTGTTTCCGTTTGCCAAAAGTTCCTGTTTGGTTTCTTTAATTCAATGTCTACAAAGGAAACATTTGCATTTTTTTGAAGAACCAATATTGGTAGATTTATACTATGATGCAGGTGAAATTTTGGATAATTAAAAATCGTTAATTATTGAAAAAGCGATTCATAATAATGGTTATTTTAGTGTGTTGCCTGTTAATTTTGTTGAAGTGTCAAAAACATTGGAGATGATGAAATAAAAGCATGCTCAGTGAATAATACCAGAGTTTTCACTTTGCTCACATGGCAGCAAAAGCGCCGCCGTTTAACATGCTTGAAGCACAAAAACGTCGGTTTTTGCATATGTTTTGCCGCAAGATTGAATATTTACTTTTTGTAATTTTTGCTTTGCGCGTGTGCAAGAAAAAAGCTTTTCATTAACTTGAACTTGGTTATTTTGCATAAAAACAGCAAAGAAAACTCACAATATGTTTGATATGACCGTTCTTACCGTGCTTATGCTTGTTGCCGTACTATGCTTTGCGCCCTTGAAAATTTCCGTCAACTTTTTTGTGGACGTAAATACAAAAACGTGCTTTGTGAAAATTAAACTGTTTTTCGTTTCGGTGATGAAGGAAAAAATGGAACTTTCGGGGAAATATTTGGTGTGCAGCGGCACGGTGAACGAAAAGGTGGATTTGTTTGCAAGCCGTGCGGCAAATATAAATGCTGCATTTTGTTTGGACGAGTTGCAGCTGATTTTTGTAACGAACAGTCAGTGCTCGGCGTGGAATATGCTTGTTTCGGAAGTATTTGCAGCGGCGGTTGCCGTGGTGTGCTGTGCAAATAATTGCAAAGTGCACACTCAAACGGTTTTTGGAACGGAGCATGCTGTTTGGGGCAAGGCAAAGTTTAGTGTAAGTTTGGCGGAAATTATTGCCGCTTTGTTAAAAAACAGTTCGAAAAAACCGTCGCAACAATCAAGTGGGAGGTAGATATGGATCAACAAATCTCTGAAATAGTGGAAACGGCGGTTTCCAATTTGAGTAAAGTTGCCGAAGTTAACACAATAATTGGCAAACCTATTGTAACAATGGACGGCACGACAATTATGCCTATATCGCAAGTTACGTTTGCTTTTATGGCGGGCGGCGGTGAATACGGCAACAAGAATCCGCCAAGAAAATTTATCAACGACGCAGTTCACGGCAATTTTGCAGGCGGCTCAGGTGGCGGAGCGACATTAACGCCGGTGGGATTTTTGGTAGTGGATCGTGACGGAGTGAGAGTTATCGATGCCGATAACACCAACACGGTGGACAAAATTTTCGATGTGGCAAAAGATTTTGTCAAAACATTCAAAAACTAAAATTATGAAAAAATTGTTGTTAGTGGCGTTGACCGTGGCGGTAATTTGCGTGTGTTGCAGCGGTTCCGCTTTGGCAAGCAGTGGGCCGAATTTTTCAACAACTGCACGTGCGGCTTGCGTTATGGAGCAAAGTAGTGGCAGAATGCTGTATCAAAAGAATGCACAAATGCCGTTGCCCATGGCAAGCACTACTAAAATTGTGACGGCGTTAACCGTTTTGAATAACTGCGAAAATATCGACGAAGTTTGTGTTATTCCCAAGGCCGCCGTTGGGATTGAAGGTTCATCGATCTATCTTCGGGAAGGGGAAAAGCTAACGGTGCGTGAGTTGCTGTGCGGTCTTATGTTGCGCAGCGGAAACGACTGTGCCGTGGCGTTGGCGCTGAAAATTGGCGGTAGTTTGGAAAACTTTGCTGAAATGATGAATGCTACCGCTACCGAATGCGGAGCGACAAACAGCAATTTTGTAACGCCGCACGGATTGCACGATGAAAATCACTACACGACAGCCGAAGACTTGGCAAAAATAACATGTGTTGCATTGAAAAATCAAACGTTTCGTCAAATCGTGGCAAGCAAAAGCACAAAAATTTCCAACGACGGTTACGATTACGACCGAGTTTTGGTGAACAAAAACAAGTTGCTTTCCGGTTTCGAAGGTGCCGACGGCGTCAAAACCGGTTACACCACAAGGGCAGGTAGATGTTTTGTGGGCAGTGCAACACGCAACGGCATGCAAGTGGTAGTGGTTGTTTTGAATTGCGGCCCGATGTTTGAAGAAACTGCTCAAATGTTGGAAGTGGCTTTTGCAAATTATTCCTTGAAAGTTGCCGTTCCTAAAAACAAACTTTGCGGAGTAGTGTACGATCACGGTCATCCCACCTACTACAGTTGTGAAAGCGGTTTCAGTTATCCGCTTGCCGAAACGGAAAAACTGTCAACTAAAATAACGTTGGAAGATAATTGCAAAGAAATTGAAGTTTTGGTGGACGGTAAACGCGTTTGGAGTTGCCCACTGACGGAAAACGGCTAGTCAAATGTTTTTTTGACAAAAACAACCACCAATAATAATTGATTGTTGGCAATTTGGGCGGCATTATCGCTAGCCAACACAATGGTTGGTGCGCAGAAGTTGTTGAAAAAAGTATTTTGTGCGTCGATAACGGTTTGTTGAACGTTTTTGCACTTAAAACTTTTTGTGACAAATTTTGTTAAAAATTGTTGGTGTGTAGCCATGGAAAGTTAATGGTTAATTAAAAAGGCACTCAAAAAGTTTTTAGTTAGTATATAATTTTGCCGAGAAGTTCCATAACAGTTCAGAAATCAAGGTTGTTAGAGAGCGTAAACACTTAGTTGTATTGTATTTTTGTTGGTGTGTCGCCGGTTTTAATACATTATAACTTCTAGACTTAATCGCACTTTTTTTTGTTATACTATCAGTAACTTAATCGGCGAGGGGCTTTTCGCCGCCGCCTTTAGGTTAGCGGTTTTACCGCTTGTCTTGTGCCTTGTTTACGACTTTGACGGTTACACTTGCAATCGAGCCGTCCTTGCCATAGGTTACTTTTGTGTAACTTATTTCGTAACAAGGCTTTTTCTTTTATCGTAGGTGTGCCGCTAATCACTTGATTTTTTTTCTCAAAAAGGTTACTATAAATAGTAGCCTTTTTTGGCGTAATTGAACAGGTTGGGGGTACCTTATGGCACGACTGAACAAATATCTTGCCGATTGCGGTGTGGGTAGCCGTCGCGAATGCGACAGACTTATTGCCGACGGCAAAGTGAAAATCAACGGACGCATTGCAACGCTGGGGGAAACGGTGGAGGATAACGATCAAGTTTCCGTTGCAGGCAAACGCGTTCAACCAAAGAACAAAAACTATTATATTATGTTGCACAAGCCAAAAGGTTGCGTCACCACCGTCAAGGACGATTTGGGACGAAAAACCGTCATGGATTTTGTGGATTTGAAAGCACGGTTGTATCCTGTCGGTCGTTTGGATTACGATACCGAAGGTCTGCTTTTGCTAACCAACGACGGCGATATCGCAAACAAGCTAACTCATCCCAAAAACAGTGTGGAAAAGGTTTATATTGCAAGAATTTCCGGCAAACTCACCGAAGCCGAACGCCGCAGTTTGGAAAAAGGCGTTGAGGTGGACGGAGCGTTAACGGCTCCTGCCAAAGTGAAAATTTTGCAAGGCGACGAACATCACACCCGTGTGGAAGTTGCTATCACTGAAGGACGAAATCACCAAGTTAAAAAGATGTTCGAATGCGTTGGCAAAGAGGTGGAATTTTTGAAGCGTGTTGCTGTTGGCGAGTTGCATTTGGGCGGCTTGCAACGCGGCAAATGGCGTTTTTTGAATGAAAAAGAACAAGAATATTTGCAATCGTTGAAGTAACGTCAAAAACAAACCAAAGAGGAAAATTATGAAAATACTGTTAACTAACGACGACGGCATTCAAAGCGTAGGCTTGCATTTGCTGTGCGACAAATTATCCGAAAAAGGGCACGAGGTGTACGTTGTTGCACCGGAAGGACAGCGTTCGGCGACTTCGCACTGTGCCAATTTCTACAAAAAAATATATGTCAAAAAGGTGCATGGCTATCACGGAGCAACGGAAGCGTATTCTTGCACCGGATCCCCTGCCGACTGTGTTAAATTTGCCGAAAGCGTGTTGCAAATTCCTTTCGATTTGCTTGTTTCCGGCCCTAACAATGGCGAAAACACAGGCAACGCCATTTTGTATTCCGGCACGATCGGCGCCGCTGAAGAGGGCGTTTTGTGTGGATACAAAAGTATAGCGTTATCCCGTTTGGGCAGAGACGGCAGTTACGATTCAACCGTGGATTATCTCGTGCAAAATTTGGAACAACTCGTTTGTTTCGACGTTCCTAACACGCTTATCAACATTAACGTTCCCGATTTGCCAACTGAGCAAATAAAGGGTGTTCGTGTCGTGCGCGACAGCACCGGCAAGCTTTACAAAGACTACATGGAAAAGCAACAGGACGAAGAAGACTGTTGGGTTAGCACCGGTTTTAGAATCGAACTGGAAGAAACGGAAAAGGACACGGACGTGTTGACTTCCGAAGACGGCTACGTCACTTTGTCTCCGTTGACGGTGGTGCGCACCAATTTCAGTGCAATGCCACTTTTGAAAAAGTTGGAGAAATAATTTTTGTAACGAAAATTAACAGCATTGTCGTTAGTTGAGTACAAGCAAAACAAATGTGGGCTGTGTGTTGAGTTGAGCTAAAACAGGCTGTTCGTTCGAAATGTGCTTTGCGTGTTTCTAAACAAAATTTATTGAACTTATTTGTATGAAAATTGCTGTAATCGGTGGAGGTCCTGCCGGAATGATGGCGGCGTTGACTGCTGCAAAAAACGGTGCTGAAGTAACTCTGCTAGAAAAAAACGAAAAAACAGGAAAAAAACTGTACATAAGCGGAAAAGGTCGTTGCAATTTCACCAACGACTGTTTGCCGAGCGATTTTTTATCCAACGTCGTCACAAATCCCAAATTTTTGCAAGGTGCAGTGCGCCGTTTTACACCGCAAGACGCAATTTCTTTTTGCGAAGAAAACGGACTCAAAATGAAAGTTGAACGTGGTGCGCGTGTTTTTCCGCAATCGGATAAATCCAGCGACGTTATCAAACTGTTTAACAAGGTTTTGGCACAAAACGGAGTGACGGTAAAACTTAACTGCGCCGTAACGTCCGTGGAAAAGCAAGAAGATTTTTGTTTGACGACGGAAAACGGAAAAGAGCATTTCGATAAAGTTATCGTTGCTACCGGCGGTTATTCGTACCGTGCTACCGGTTGCGACGGTTTTGGGTACAAGGTAGCAAAAAATTTCGGGCATTCCGTGTTGCCAATTTTGCCGGCGCTTTGCAGAATTTTGTGTCAAAACGTCAAACACTTGGAAGGGCTGTCCCTCAAAAACGTTCGTTTGTCCTTCGTGGCGGATGGAAAAGTCGTTGCGTCGGAATTTGGCGAAGCGCTGTTCACCGCTGACGGTATTTCCGGCCCGGCGGCACTGTCCCTTTCGTCGCAAATAAACAAATATAACGTTGCGTCGGGCTGCGTTTCCATCGATTTGAAACCTGCTTTGGATGAACAAACATTGGATGCACGCATTTTGCGAGATTTTGCCGAGAATTCCAACAAGAATTTTCAAAACGCACTAAACGGCTTGTTACCCGAACGTCTGATTGCCGAAGTAGTGCATCAATGCGGCATTGATGCTGAAAAGAAAGTGCACCAAATCACGTCCGCAGAGCGCGCAAAACTTGTTTTTGTATTGAAAAACTTGCGTTTCCGTTGTAACGGGCTGGACGACGTCAATTTTGGCATTGTGACAAGCGGTGGGGTGTGCGTAAAAGAAGTTTCGCCGTCCACAATGGAAAGTAAACTTGTTCCGGGCTTGTACTTTTGCGGAGAAGTTTTGGACGTCGACGCATTTACCGGCGGTTTCAACATTCAAATAGCTCTTTCCACAGGCTTCGTTGCCGGTACGGCGGCAAGTAAATAGAATTTATCCCACTAAATGCTTTTGGGGCCAATGTTGTTTGTGCTAACAAAAGAATTTGTGCGCTGCAAAATTGCCAATGTGCGTCAACGATAAAAATCGGGGCACGGAACGCTTTTTGTGCCCGTTTCGTTTGACTTTTTGCACTGACGTTGCTAAAATTATTCAGTAGTAAGCGGCCATTTTCGCCGCAGAGGTGTATTCTTTGAATAAATTCGTAACATTTTTTCTCTCGATTGCAAAGGCTTTGGTGCGGCCGTTCTTTCCCGTAAAATTCTACGGTGAACGGGAATTGCCTCAGAAAAAAACTTTGCTAGTGGGCAATCACATTTCCGGTTGGGACCCCATTGTTTTCAGCATGTGGAGCAAAACTTGGGTTTCCTTCGTGTACAAGGCAGAATTCAGAAAGTCCGCCTTTTTGCGTTGGTTGCTCGACGGAATACAGTGTGTTCCCGTCAAACGCGGTGAAGTGGATTTGTATGCTACAAAATCCATCATGCGTTTGTTGCGTGACGAAAAGATCGTTGGAATTTTTCCCGAAGGAACAAGAAATCCCTACGTGGACTGTTTGCAAAAACTTCACACCGGGGCGGCACTGTTCGCAATTAAAACGAAATCGCCCATCCGTGTTTTCTACACTTGGGAAAAGGCTCGCCCGTTCAGAAAGAACTACATAATCGTCGGTGACGAATTCACGTTGGAGGAGTTCTACGGCAAGCCCATTACTAAGGAACTGTTGGAACAAGCAACGGAAGTTATCAGAAGCAATATGGATGCTTTGCGTGTGCAATTGAACGAAATCTTGGCGAAAAAAGGCATCAAACGCCGTCCTCGCACAAGAAAAGAAATAGAAAAGATCAAACGCTACAACGAAAAACAAAAAACGTTGGCAAAGGAACTTGCCAAACAGCAAAAGTCGCAGGAGGATGCCGAATGATCAAAATTTGGTTGCCTGAAGAATACGGCTTTTGTTCGGGTGTTTCGTCTGCAATCAACAAAGCCTTGTCGCTCAATCGCAAGGCTTTTTGTCTTGGTCCGTTGGTGCACAACGATATCGTTACAAAAAGGTTGGAGGAGCAGGGGATTGTTACCGTTTCCGACGTGGAACAGGTTCCGGATGGCGAAACGATGATAATTCGTGCCCACGGTGCTCCGCCGCAGGTGTATAAACGCGCCGAAGAAAAATCGTTGACGGTGGTGGATGCCACTTGCCCCTACGTTCGAGCTATTCAAAAAAAAGCAAAGAAGTACCACGAAATGGGATACCGAATTGTTTTGGTTGGGGAAAAGGAACATCCGGAAATAAAGGGTATAAACGGTTGGTGCGAAAACACGGCAATTATATTTGACGGAAACGGGAAGTTGGTGCTTCCGCAATGCGAAAAGGCACTGGTTTTGTTTCAGACTACTTTCGATACGGGCAATTTTGAAAAAAGTCTGCAAAATATTTCTTCGAATTGCGTCAAAACACTTGAAATATTCAACACAATTTGTT
>CAZADD010000018.1:0-21333 GCA_964483825.1 uncultured Oscillospiraceae bacterium | reverse complement strand
TCAATTCCGTCTTCATGGTTTTGCTTTCTTCCACGGTGATAACGCCGTCGTTGCCAACCTTTTCCATTGCGTCGGAAATAAGCTTGCCAATCGTTTCGTCTGCAGCGGAAACGGATGCTACTTGTGCAATGGATTGTTTGCCTTCAACCGGGGTAGAAATGGCTTTCAACTTTTCTACGCACACTTCAACGGCACGGTCGATACCTTTTCTCAAAATGATGGGGTTTGCGCCGGCCGCAACGTTTTTGTTGCCTTCGCGAATGATTGCTTGCGCCAAAACAGCCGCCGTGGTGGTGCCGTCGCCAACAACGTCGTTGGTTTTTGTGGATGCTTCTTTCACAATTTGTGCACCCATATTTTCAAACGGATCTTTCAATTCAATTTCCTTTGCAATGGTCACGCCGTCGTTGATAACCAACGGTGCACCGTATTTCTTTTCCAAAATGACGTTTCTGCCTTTGGGGCCCAATGTGATTTTAACAGTATCTGCAAGTTGGTTTACGCCGTTTTCCAACGCTTTTCTTGCTTCGTCTCCGTATTTAATTTGTTTTGCCATGTTAATTCACCTTCCTTCTTATTCTACAATTGCCAAAATGTCGCTTTGTTTGATAATGGTGACGGTTTCGCCGTCAATTTTGAATTCGCTTCCGGCGTACTTGCTGTAAAGCACCTTGTCGCCCACTTTGACGACCATTTCAACTTCTTTTCCGTCGAAGTTTCCGCCGTTACCTACTGCAATAACCGTTGCAATTTCTTGCTTTTCTTTTGCGGCCGTCGGAAGGAAAATTCCGCCGACTTTTTCTTCTTTTTCTTCTGCTTGCTTGACAACAACTTTGTCAAAAAGTGGTTTCAATGTCATTTTTCATGCCTCCGTTATTATTTTCAATTTTTGTGCAAAATGTCCAAGAAAGTTCGTCTTGTATGTTGTGTGTTAAAACAAGCGGAACGTTTTCTGGGTCGTGTTTGCTTTGCGGTTGTAGCCGATTTGCCGATTGCCGTGTGAACCTTTTCAAGTTAATTTGCCCTTTGTGCTTAGGTGCGACAAAACAACTGCAAACTGGTTTTCGTGGGTGTTGTCCACCCGATTGGTTGCGTTTTGGGGGGCTGAAAATTGCTTTGCTTGGCCCCCTTGCGGCATTTTTAGCACTCTCAACTTCCGACTGCTAATTATATTATACACCACAAACGCAAAATGTCAATAGATATGCCGCCTTTTTTCGCACATTTTTTGTCGAATTTTGCATTGTGCCGATGCAAATATATCACAACGGTTAACAATGCTAGAAATCTGCTCACAGCAAACCTAGCGTTGGCGCTTTAATTTTGTCTCGGTGTCCGTTTTGCTTTTGAAATATCAAGTTGAGTTCGGTGGTGTTTCGTCGTCTAGAATATCGGCAAAATTATCGTGCATTCGGCCGGTGTATTTGCGGCACTGTTACGCAAATGTCTTTGCAACCCACGCAGAGTGGCGTGTTGCTTTTAGCTGCTAACCGTTGCCGCAGTTGAATTGTGTGTAATGTAAGCTTGTGTGGCACGCTTGTTTCGTCGAAATGGTGTACCTGAGGACGTTTGTGTGACACGCTCATTTTAATAATTTACCCATTACTATAGTAAGAGCGCCCAAACTCCCGAAAAAAATGTTGCTCAATATTGATAACAATGTTGCTTTTAACGGCGAAATTCGCAACTATTCACCGTAATATTTTCCGTTTTCGTGTTTGGTGCAACAATAATTTTCGCGCCGCAATTTTTTTTCGTTTTTTACACAATACAACAATGCTTTTTGTGTCATTCACGTTTGTCTGTCAATTTTATTTCGATAATTTGCTTGTTGTCTTGGTGAAATAGTATACTTTCGTTGCCCCGAATTCTCAATAAGCGCGGTAACACAGTGCCTATAGTTTAACAACGAAATTTGAAAAACATGTTTGATAGTTTCACTTCTTTATGTTAGATATGACAATAATTTTTGTGTCGATCGTATCGTTTTTTTTATCTCGTCTCAACAATTTTCTTGCTCGTTCCGTAGAAATTGTGCATCTTGAACGTTCGTATTGTCAGCTTGTTTCAGTTAAAATATTCTTTTCAAAAATCTTGTCTTTGCAATTTGCAGCATCGCTACAAAATTTTCTACTTTCCAAATTTTTTCTTGTCCATTTTCAACACGGTAACCGTTTTGCGGCGCAAGCTGTTCACAAAGTCGCCAAACCTGCCAATTTTGCAAAAAAGTTTGGTACGTAGCACAAAAAAATTCTCAAAAACCATTGTACATTTTTTTTGACAATGATATAATATATTACACATAGGGTATGTCAAACGCTTGAATATTGCGTTTTGAGTACTAAATCGGAGGTAGAATATGACCAATCTAGTTTTTAATATCGGTTCGCTCGAAGTATTGGTTTGGCACTTGATTGCCGTTGCCGTGCTCGTTGTTGCAGTGGTGATCATTATTGTCGCTTGCTGTGTGTCCAAAAAGAAACGCAAAGCGGCTGAATCCAAACAAACGGAAGAAGTTTCGGAAGTTGCTGCTGAACCCATTGAAGAGGCAGTTGAACAACCCGTCGAAGAACCCGTGGTTGAACCCGCAGTGGAAGAAGCGGTAGTTGAAGAGCCTGTTGCGGAAGAAACAGTTGCAACGGAACCCGTCGAGGAAGAAGTTGCCGAACCCGTTGCGGAAGAACCTGTTCCCGAAGCGGATGACGTTGTTGTGGAAGAAGTGGATGATGACGACGAAGCGGAAGAATCCGCCGAAGTTGAAAGGGCAGTGTCCACGGTGAAAGTGTATCACGTTTCTTTGCGCCGTGACGACGGTATGTGGCAAGTAAAATTGGGCAAAGGTACCAGAGCGTTGAAATTGTTCAAAACGCAAGCCGATGCCATTGCATTTGCCAAGGAAAAAGCAAAAAATCAGGAAGGTCGTGTCGTAATTCACAAGGTAGACGGCAAGATCCGCAAACTTCGCTACTAATATGAACAAGTGGGATAAACGTTTCATGGAGCTTACGGAGCAAGTTGCAACTTGGTCCAGTTGTTTCAAGGAAGACAGACAAGTAGGCGCAGTCATCGTTCGTGACAAGCGCATTCTTACCACGGGCTACAACGGTGCACCGGAAGGCGTCACCAGCTGTAAGGAGCGTGGCGAGTGTTTGCGCGTGAAAATGGGCATCCAAAGCGGCACTCGGCACGAACTGTGCTATGCGGTGCACGCCGAACAAAACGCCATTATTCAAGCTGCAAGGCTAGGTGTGGTGCTGGAAGGTGCAACCCTTTATTGCACTCATCAACCGTGCGTAATTTGCGCAAAAATCATTATCAATGCAGGCATCAAACGGGTTGTCTACAAGGAAGGCTACCCCGACGAATTTGCCATGCACTTGCTTAACGAAGCCGGCGTAACGGTGGAAAACTACAACAATTTGTAGTAGTGTTGGTGCCAATTTCATCATTCTGAATAATGGTGGGTGCGCGTCAACTCGGAATTTTGAAAACCGTGTTGATTTTTCAACTTAAGCGGCGTTATTGTCGTGCCGCTACACTTTTCTTTTGCGAAAAATGTGCGAGCCCCTCAATTTACGGAATATGCAAAAATCAAAAGACGTTTTGCCGTTTTTATGGTCAAACGCCTTTTTTGTTGCAGTAATATTCTTTCAAATCAAATCGGTATCCGCCAAATATTTCAACGGTATGTCGAACGGGTCCAGTGCGCCGCAAAAACCGTCTTTTTGCAACTGCGGCACAATTTTTGCGTATTTCAGCATAATTTTGGCGGTAAAATCGCAGTTGTTTTGCAGCGAAAGTTTGAATTTTGCGTCAAAATCCGTTCCGACGGCAACAATTTCACCTGCGTGGCGCGTATCGGCTTTCAGTTTTCGCACTTCGGCGGTGGAGCAAAACGCAATTTCAACCTCTTGCCCTTGAAAGTAGTTGGGCATTGTCCGTATTGTCTTTTCAACGCAACTTTTGTCCGAACTTACGCACGCAACGTAACACAGCCGTTTGTGTCCGCTAGGGGTGGGCACCGTCACGGAAACGGCATCCAACACACCGGGAATGCTTCGCAACGCATTGGAATGTCCTTGCGAAATGCCTTTTCCCCACCGTGTTTGGGGCGTTGCGCCGCAAAGTGCCGTGACTCCGCGCACAAGACTTAAAATTCCGGGGTCCCATCCTGTTGCGCAAACGGAAATTTTGTTTGGTTTAACTTCGTTCAAAATTTTCTTGTAGCAACAAAGTTTTTCGTGCGTGTCAAAGCAATCCACGGTGTGGAAGTTTTTGAAGCGGTGCAAGTTTTGCTCAAGATCTTGATAACTTCCAAGGGCAAGCAAAACAACGTCAGCGTCCACGTCGTTAATGTTGTCAAGCGGCACAAACAGTTTGTTATCTAGCTTTCGGCGTGAAACGATGGCCGTAACAACAACGTTTTCGCTAGGTGCAATTTTTTCCAAACTTTTTCCGACGTTACCGTATCCGACAACGGCAATTTTCATTTTTCGCTCCTTTTTTGTGATAGGTTTGCTAATTTATATGCAAAAAACTTGTCGCATTTCACGAAAATCCCAAAAAATTGTTGCACATTTTGCAATTTTACTTTATTTTTTTCTAGAAATATTGTATTATATCCAATAGAGAATCAAAACTGTTGTTTTCGGGTGATTGTATGGAAAAAGTATTGGATGTTATCAAGTCATATTTCACCGACGGCGGTGCAGCAAATATCGTTGCAAAAGTACTTTTGCTTTTGGTGATAACTTCGCTGTATTTCGTCGTGTTTTACTATGCCAAGAAGCGCAATTTGGGCTTTTTCACGGCATTCGTTTGTGCCGCACTGTCCATTATGTTTGTGTTGGCGTTTTTCGATATTCCCAACTACTCGATGTACCTTTTGTGCGTGCTTGTAACGGTAATAATTTCCAGTTTGTTGCTGTTCTCGCAAGATTTCCGCAGAGATTTGTTCCGCCGTTCTCGCAGACGTTTTTTGAAGGAGCAGGACGTTGAAGCACTCAGCCGTGAAGAATTGCAAAGTTCCGTTGAAGAAATTATCAAGGCTTGCCAACGTTTGAGCAAAACGGATACCGGCGCACTCATTTTGATCACCGATACCATTTCAGATAGTATTTTGGATAGTGGCACTGCCATCGATGCCAAAGTTTCCGCCGATTTGTTGCGCACGCTGTTTTTCCCCAAAACCCCGTTGCACGACGGTGCCGTTGTAATCATGAACAACAAAGTGGTAACGGCCGGTTGCTATTTGCCATTGACGCAGGAAGATATCTATCCCCGTGAATTCGGCACACGCCACCGTGCGGCCATCGGTGTCACGGAAGCGTTCCCCAACTTGACGGCCATTGTCGTAAGCGAGGAAACGGGTATCATTTCCGCCATGCACGATAGAAAAGTTAAAAGATATTTGGACGCCGAGCAGCTGCGCAAAATTTTGTACTGTGCGGTAGGTCTTTCGGACGAAGGCGAAGAAGAACGCATTTGGGGGTGGACTGTAGATGAAAAGGCTTAAAAAGGATGTAAGTTTGTCAAAAAGATTTGCGCATTTCATGAAACACTATTTCGGCTACGTACTGTTGGCCCTCACTTGTGCCGCCGTAACGGTAGTGCTTATCAGTTTTTGCGCTTAGCGTTATCTTTATTTTACGATAGTCGAATTTTTCAAAATCCGTTTTGTTAAAAATGCAAGACGGATTTTTTGTGTCAAATGATAGCGATAACGAATTTTGTGCAACAAAATAATTTGAAAAAGTTGAATATTGGCTGTTTCGAAACTACTTTATGTTTTTTGTGTTTATAAATTGGTTGTTTTTTAATTTATCAATGGAATTCTTGTTAGTTTTTTTTTGGGGGGGGAATGGCTTTGAATTTTATTTATATTATGGTTTTCTTAATAAAAACGGTGGTGCTAAATTCTACTTGCATAGCTTTTTATTTTTAATGTTAGTAAATAAACATTTTTCTAAATTTATTAAAAATGTTTGCCGTGATTGCTTTATTTAGAAAACAGTTTTGAATTTTTTTATATTGTGGCATCGCTCCGTGAAGGCGGAGTTATCTTCTGCCTTGTGCATGGTTTTCGGTTTCCTTAATTTATTAAATTGCATTATTGTTAGTTTTTTTCGAGAATGATAAGACAAAGACAGTTTTGAATTATTTTTTAAGGCGTTTTGTGTTCCGTTTTAACAAAAGTGCCATAATTAATATCGGTTGGTAATAAAAATTTTGCTCCAAACGCTATAGTGCGCTGTATACAAGGCGTGTATGCTAGCAACAAAATTGGCTGTAGATATCATTTTTTGTGTGTATTTGAATCTGATTTTAATTTTTCGGTTACTGCATATCGCTATGGAAGAAGTTATTGCAACAGTAGCGAAATCAAGCTGTTTTGATGTAAACGCTCAATTAAAAATGTGATTTATTTGTACAAGTGTTATTTGGCAACACGCCGTCATTCGTGAATATATTATTTGTATGGTCACGGCAAAGTTTGGCGGAACGTCGGTAACGCCACAAAATTTTCAGCAACTAAAAAATTTGCACACGGATAGCCGCTTGGTGGTTGTCAGTGCCATTGGCAAAGAATTTGACGGTGACAGCAAAGTAACTGACCTGCTTTACCGTCATTTTTTCGGCGATGAAAGTGCATGGCAGCGCATTTGCAACAAGTTTTTGCGCCTTGTTACCGTCAACGGCATTTGCATAGACGCAGAAAAACTGTTGTACCAAGCTAAGCAACAAAGCAAAATTTCGTTGCCGCATTGCTTGTCGCTGGGGGAAGAACTAACGGCAAAAATTGCCGCAAAGTACCTTGATGCTCCCTACTTGGATGCTGAAAAGTTGGTGCGTTTCAACTGCGGCAAACTCAACGTCAAAAAGACGATGACTGAAATGAAAAGCGCGTTTTGCGGCCTTAAAACGGGCGTTATGGGCGGTTTCTACGGCGGATGTGAAAACGGTCGTGCCGTACTTTCGCGCGGTGGTGGCGACGTTAGCGGTGCTCTGTGTGCCGTTGCAACCAACAGCGTTATTTACGAAAACTACACCGACGTCAACGGAGTGTGCAATGCCGACCCAAAGGTTGTGTGGGGTGCAAAAACAATTCCGCACTTATCCTATTGTCAAATGTTTTTGTTGTCACGGTGCGGTGCTGTCGTGTTGCATCCCGATGCCGTCAAAATTGCCCAATCTTGCGGTTTGCCCATTTGCGTGGTCAACAGTTGCAATCCATGCGCTCCGTCTACGTTGGTTTCAAACTGTCCGTCTGCCAGCCCGTTTTTGGCTGTAACCGAACGGCGCCAAAAGGGCGGAATTTATTCCACGGTTTTGCATTCGATGGCTGCATACGAAGTGTTTTGCCGTTTGGAACGGCTAACTGGGCTGATAAACGCCACCGTTAAAAATTGCATGGTAACGCAAAATCTTGTGCAAATTGAAAGTGACGTTAGCGTTTTGAAACAACTTTTTGCCGTGTTCAACGGATAGTGCTGCTTGTAGAACTTGCGGCCTTTGCCGTCGAGAATGCTCACTCATGTGTCTTTGGATTGTGTGTTAACTGTTGTTTTTCTTTAGGGGCATGTTGTTGCGTTAAAAAAGTTATACTAAATTGTTTTTTATATTTGTTTATATCTCTTTTTACTGTTTGCAGATGGCAGTTATTTTCTTCCGGCTCACGTTATTGCACAGTATTTTGCCCCAACTGTTGACTATTTTTTTGTGTTGGGATAAAATTGTATCAAAAGAGGTGCAAAACATGAAAACGTTAATTATCGGCGGCGGAATGGCAGGGCTAACCTACGGCATTTTGGCGGCACAAAAAGATAGCGTCACGCTGTGCGAGCGCAACTCTCGTGTGGGCAAAAAATTGTCGGCAACGGGCAACGGACGGTGCAATTTGGGTAATGTCGACGTTACGCCGCAAGCCTACAACAAAAGCGAAATCGTCAATGCGGTTTTGGGTGCCGTCAGCGTGGAAAAGTACGTGGAATTTTTGCGTAGTTGCGGCATTTACGTTTTCAACGATGCTGTCGGGCGCATGTATCCCCTTTCGGAAAGTGCATCCAACGTCGTGGATTGCTTGCGCCAAGAATTTTCTCGCCGTGGCGGTAACACTTTGTGTGATTGCGAAGTTACGGCAGTACGCCCCCAAAATGGCGGCTTCGTCGTGTCTTTTGGCGACAACGGGCAGTTTTTCGATAAAGTCGTGCTTGCTTGTGGCAGTAACAGCGGTGTTGCAAAACCCTTTGCAATTCAAAACTTGGTTAACTCACAGTACCTAACGCCTCTTGTTCCATCTCTTGTTCCCGTTGTGACCGTGGAAAAGGAAAAAATTCTCAGCGGCTTGCGTGCAAAAGCCAACGTAACATTGTTTCAAGACGGAGTTGCAGTGGCAACGGAAAGCGGTGAGGTGCAGTTCAGAGATTTCGGGCTTTCCGGCATTTGTGTTTTCAATCTTGCGGCAACAATTGCACGCAACACGGTGTTAAAGCAAAAACACAACTACGTTTTTTCCGTAGATTTGGTTCCGCATCTCACGCAAGAACAACTTACCCAAATTTTGCAACAGCGCAGTTCTTGGCAGAAAGAAACGTTGTTCTACGGCATTTTGCACAACAAAATTGCCCAGTGCGTTTTGAACAGAACGCCCACTGCAACTGCGGCCAACTTGGCGCTAACGGCCAAGACCCTTACGTTCACGTTCAAATCGTTGGCGGATTTTTCACTTTCGCAAGTCACGGCAGGCGGCGTGAACGAAAAATTTGTGAATGTAGGCAACTTAACTTTGCCTAACGGCACTGTTGTTTTGGGCGAAATGTTGAACGTCGACGGTCTTTGCGGCGGTTACAATTTGTATTTTGCGGCTGCATCGGCAATTTATGCGTTCGAACGGGAGGCAATAAATGGGTGAATACGTAACTTCGCCGATAAAAATTCCGCTTGGTACCGATGCTTGTGACGTAAAAAAACTGGTTGCAAAAACGATAGGTTTGCCAATTCAAAACGTAAGCAAAGTGATGCTGAAAAAGCAAAGCGTCGACGCACGCAATAAAAGCGACGTGCATTTTGTGTGTTCCTACTTGGTGAACACAACCAAACCGCCCAAAAGAAACGCAACGCCTTTTGTTGCACCCCAAAACTTGTTCGATCAACCGTCAAGAACCGTTGGCGGCAGTTGTTTGGTTGTAGGCGGTGGTCCTTCGGGGCTGTTTTTGGCGGAATTTCTTGCAAAAAACGGCGTTTCCGTCACGGTTGTGGAAAAGGGGGGCGACGTTGAACGACGCAAACAAACAGTACAAGCCTATTTCGACGGCGGAAATTTCAACGAAAATTGCAACGTTCAATTCGGTTTGGGCGGTGCAGGAACCTTTTCAGACGGCAAATTGACAACGGGCATTTCCTCGCCGCTAGTGTTCACGGTGTTCGACGAGTTTGTGCGAGCAGGCGCGCCGCAAAACATACTTACCGACGCAATGCCACACGTTGGCACGGATAATCTTGTTCGCGTAGTTGCCAACTTGCGAGATAAAATTCGTTCTTATGCCGGCAACTTTTTGTTCGATACAACGGTAACGGAACTTGTTGTGGAAAACGGAAAGGCGGTAGGTGCCGTTGTTCTTCAAAACGGAATAAAGCAGGTTTTGCGTGCCGATTGTGTTGCGCTTTGTTGCGGACACAGTGCCCGAAATTTGTTCCACGCACTTGTGAAACAAGGCGTTGACGTGCAATTCAAGCCTTTTGCGGTGGGGTTGCGTGTGGAACACAAGCGTGAATTTATCAATGAAACACAGTACGGCAAACTTTTTGCCACTCACCGAGATTTGTCCGCCGCAACCTACAAATTGGTAAACAACGTGGACGGCAGGGGGTGCTATTCTTTTTGTATGTGTCCCGGTGGCGTGGTTGTGCCTGCAAATTCGCAAAACGGCACGGTGGTTGTTAACGGAATGAGCAATTTTGCCCGTGATGCAGCCAACAGTAACAGCGCATTGGTCGTTTCCGTTAGTGCTGACGACGTGGAACGCTACGGTTTTGGGCGTGACATGCTTTCGGGAATGCGCTTTCAGCAAAGTTTGGAAGAAAAAGCATTTGCAGCGGGTGGCGGTAATTTCGTTGCTCCGTGCCAAAACGTCACGGACTTTTTGCAAGGTAAAGTTACCGTTCAAGCGGACGTTACCCCCAGTTATTGCCGAGGTGTGCGTTTCTGCGATTTCAACACTTTGTTGCCTGCGGATATTTGCGATATTTTGAAAAAATCTCTAGCCGTTTTCAACGGAAAAATGAAGGGTTTTGCGGAATGCGGCGTATTGACGGGTATCGAAACTCGCACGTCTTCCCCTGTCAAAATTATGCGGGACCAAACGTTCCAATCTAACGTAAAGGCGCTGTTCCCTGTCGGCGAAGGCGCAGGGCATGCCGGCGGCATCGTCAGTTCGGCTGTGGACGGTTTGAAAGTTGCTCAAAGCATATTGAATTTTCTTGCCGCACAGTAGCAAAACGCTATGCAAGTTTTAGTGTAACGAAAGAAAAAAGCCGTTCTAAGTTTATTTTGTGTTGCGGCAAATGTCGTGGTGCGCTCGTGTTTGTAAAAAATTAGAATTTAGTTCAACACGGCGTGGTACCTTGTGTTTTGCGTAAAATTTTACAAATATCCAAATGGAATAAGTTCAAGTTTTGTTGTATCGGTACTTTGTAACGAAATTCACTGTTTATTCGTGTTTTTCGAAATACGACCGCATAGTGTGTTTTGATACAGCATTTTGTATGTATCAAAATTACTTTAATTGAAATTTTATTAATATACTTCTACAACAAAAAACACCTCGAAAGTCTCGAGGTGTTTTTGTGTTTTGTTGTGTATGTTGCACGCTGTTTGCTAGATGGCTTCAAGCACTTCCGTAATGAAGGTTGTAACTGTCAATTCCTTCCATTTTCCTCTGTGTTCTTCAGGTGTTTCAGCGGTGTGTGTATTTTGGAAGTACTCTTCGGCACTTAAATTCGCTGCGAGTGCTCAACGTTAGATCAAACTTAACATTGTGTCAAGGAATTCGGTTACAGTCATATCTTTCCATGTCCCACGGTAGGTCTCGTCCGTTTCGTGTTTATATTGATAATAAGCTTTTGCTGTTGTGCCTTGAAGATTGCTTGCTCCAAGGTATTCGTACAAGCTGCATTGTTTGCTACTGTCGAAAATAATATCAAGCTTGTATTCTTGTTCCTCTTCGAACGAAACGATTCCGCTGTCTTGCATATCACGGATGGTGAAGTCTTTCACAATTTTCGTCATTCCGTCGCCGCTCGTCAAGTCGTTGATGGTCATGTCGGACATTTTTGCGTTAATTCCTTTTGCCGGCATGAAGAAACCTTCTTTGCCCTCAATTGTTTTGTGGTCGTGGCTCTCTTTGCAACCGTCTTGACAAGGTTCGTACCACGTTTTGCCATTTGGAACGAATCCAAACATTGTTCCGAGCTTCATGTCGTTCAATTCTTCGGAAAGGTTGGTAATCTTGGTGTCGCCCAGTGCTTTCAATATGTTGTTGTCGCCGCTAATTCCCAACTTGTTCAACGTCAAACTGTCAATGGTATCGGAAACGTTGTTTAATTTGGAGTTTACAAAAGCTTTCTTTACGCCGTCAACAGGTGTTTCGCATGCGGCATCGGTGTACCAAACGTATTCGTAGCAGTTGGCGTCGTGTGTGTGCTCGGCGGAAGCATCGGTGCAAGTCAGTTCCGCTACGTACCACTTTTTGCCGTCGAATTTTGCCGTTGTCGAACTACTTGCTCTTATACCTTCAATCGTTTCGTTGCCGAAGCCCCTGAAATCAGTCACTTCTTTGCGGTAGTAGCCGATTGCCGAGCCCAAGTACAGCGAGTCTATTTGGCTGGAAAGTTGATTGATGGGAGTATCTTTCAATTCCACCAAAAGTCCGTTGTTCAATTCGTCGCCCAAAACGTCGCCCAGCGTCAAGGTCATTATGGTGTCGTTGATGCTGTCAAGTTCACCAACTTTCTTTTCGGCAAGTTTGCTCATCAAGCTGCTAACTTCATTTTCGCCGTTCTTCCAAACGTAAGCGTAGCAACTTCTTTCGTGACTGTGCGTCGTGTTGTCCGTTTCGGTGCAAACAAGTTTTGCTGTGTACCAAGTTGTTGCGTCGTCGGACATTACAAGTTGGTCACCAATTGTTCCAACGTAGAACGTTTTCCATTTTTCGCCTTCTTGTAGCTCAACGGTGTTGTATGATGCGGGCGCATCGGTCGTCGTTCTGTTGTATCCCAAGAAATCGCCCAAGTACAAACTGTCAACGCCGCCGTCAACCAATTCACGAATGGTCATGTCGGCAAAGCTTTCAAGTACGCCGTCGATGTCGCCTTTAACAAGGTCACGCAACGGAATGTCCTTGATTTTTTCCAGCAGCATGTTGGTGTCGCCGTCCATCATGTCTGCAAGTTTCACGTTAACCAACGCTTTGTAAAGGCCGTCAATTCTAAGGTGATGTCCGTCTTCATCGATATATTCGTTTGCTTCGTTACAGTTGTGACCGTCGGGAGCAGTTAACGAGTTGTACCACACGTAGCCGTAGCAATCGGAAGTGTGATTGTGATCTTTGCTGCTGTTTTTGCAAGTCAGTTCCGCTTCGAACCAATCGTCGCCGTCTTGCTTTACCAAAAGGCCGCTGACATTTTCCAGTACAATGCCGTTTTCGTCTTCAACTACTGTTGTGGTGCCGGTAATATTCGCTATCGGTTTGCGAATACAACTCAGCATCGTTCCCAAGTACATGTCGTCGATTGCGCCGTCCATCAATTCGCCGATGGTCATGTCCACGAAACCGGCAAGTGCGCCGCTAACGTTATCGCCGACAATGTCGCGCAATGCAATGGATTTCAACTTGTTCAGTATCACGTCGGATCCGTCGGTCAGTTCGGAAATTTTCACGTTAACCAACGCTTTGTAAAGGCCGGTGATGGGGGCGTGGTGCATGTTGTTGCTGTCAATCAGTTCGTCGCCCCAAGTGCAGCCGTCGTGTCCTTCGCCGCCAAGCGTTTCTTTTTCAAACCAAACAAAGTCGTAGCAATTGGCATTGCACTTGTGTTCGGCGGAAGTATCGGTGCAAGTAAATTGCACTTCGTACCAAACGTTGCCTTCCTGTTTTGCAAAGTGACCGTTATTTGCCTTGATGCCATCAATTTCCGAAACGTCGGTGAATTGGTCGATATTGGTGATTTCTTTGCGCAAGTATCCAAGCAGTTCGCCAAGATACAAGCTTTCCATTTTGCCGTCCATCAAGTCGCCGATGGTCATATTTGCAAAGTTGGCAAGTACGCCACTGATGTTATCGCCCAAAACGTCGCTAAGCTTCACAACTTTCAGTTTTTGCAGTATCACGTCGGTGGAACCGCCTGTCAAGTCGGCAAGTTTCACGTTAACCAACGCTTTGAAAAGTCCTTCCACCGGTTCGCCGTCTTTGTTCCAAACAAAGTCGTAGCAACTGTCGTTGTGCGTGTGTTCGGCGGAAGCGTCGGTGCAAGTCAGTTCCGCTTTGTACCAAGTGCCTTCATCCAGTTTAATAGCTGCGGAACCGTTTTCCATTATTCCGTTTGTAACGTCTTTGAAATCGTTTGTATCAACAACTTCCTCACGTTCGTAGCCCAAAATGCCGCCAAGGAAAATGTTGTCGAACTTGCCGTCCATCATTTCGCCAATGGTCATATCGGCAAAGTTTGCAAGAACGCCGTTAATTTCGCCGCCAACAATGTCACCCAGTTTGACGTCTTTCATTTTTTCCAAAATGGCATCGGTGCCGTTCATTATTTCCCCAATACTGAGGTTTACCAGTGCTTTGTACAGTCCGTCAACAGGGGTGAGGTCGCCATTGTCGTCTTCGTTGTACCACACGTAGCCGTAGCAGCTAGCTTTGTTGTGTTCGCAACTTTCGTCCGAACAAGTCAGTACCGCTTCGTACAATTTGTCACCGTCGTCAATGGCGTAGCAGTCGCCGGATTTATTGTGCCAAATCGTGCCGTCTTCGAAGACTGTTTCTTCGTATTCGGAAGTGTCATCAATGGAATTTTTCTTGCAGCCGAGCAGTGAACCTAAGTACAAGTCTTCAAATCCGCCATCCAACAATTCGCCCACGGTCATGTCGGCGAAGTTGGCAAGCATGCCGCTGGTGTTATCGTCAAGCACGTCGCCAATTTTCACTTCTTTCAATTTTTCCAAAATGATGTCGGCACCGTTCATCAAATCGGAAATTTCAAGGTTAGCCAATGCTTTGTAAATTCCGTCTGCGGGTTCGCCGTCTTTGCTCCACACAAATTCGTAGCAACTGTCGTCGTGTTTGTGATCGGTGGTGCATGTCAGTTCCGCTGCGTACCATTTGTCGCCGTCTTGTTTTGCAAATGCGGAGCCGCTTTCAACTTCCGTGCGTTCGTAGCCAAGCAATTGTCCAAGGTAGATGCCGTCAAAGTCACCGTTCATCAAGTCACCAACGGTTTTGTCCGCCAAGGATGCAAGTATGCCGCTGACGTTGTCGTTGTCGCCCAAAATGTCGCCAAGACGCACGCTCTTTAACTCTTCCAGTATGTCGGCCGTGCCGTTCACTAAATCGGAAATTTCAAGGTTAACAAACGCCGTGTAAAGTCCGTCAACACGTTCGCCGTCTTTGTTCCAAACAAAGCCGTAGCAATCGGCAGTGTGTTGTTTGTGTTCGTCGGTGATGCCCGAACAAGTGAGTTCCGCTTCGTACCAAGTACCGTCATCCAGTTTAATAGCGGTGGAACCGTTTTCTTTTATTCCTTCGATTTTTTCGTCACCAAAGCCGGTAAAATCAGTTATTTCCGTGCGTTCGTAACCAAGCAAACTACCAACATAAATGCCGTCAAAGTTGCCACTCATCAATTCGCCCACGGTTTTATCCGCCAACTTGAGCAATATGCCGCTCAATTTGTTGCCGGCAAGTTCGCCCAACGTTACGCCTTTGATGCGTTGCAAAATAGAGTCTGCGCTGCCGCCGATAACGTCGTTAATGCCCATGTTAACCAACGCTTTGTACAGTCCTGTAATTCTTTCGTGGTGTTTGCCGTCCTTGTCTACAAATTCGGTTTCACTGCAGTCGTGTTTTTCGTCGATTGTCACCGAGTTGTACCACACGAATTCGTAGCAGCTTGCCGTGTGCGCGTGATTTTCGTTGCAAGTAACGTCTTTTTGATAGTATTTGTCACCATCCATGCCAAAAATCACTGTTTTGCCGTTAATTTGGGTGCTCCACAGTTTGGTTGCATCCGTTTTGCCGTCCAATTCAACAGTGTAGTTGCCAATGTTTTCAACTTCAATTTCGTTGCGAATACAGCTCAAAAGCGTTCCTACGTACAAGCCGTTCAACACTCCGTCGAAATCTACTGCGCCGTTGTCGTTCACAAGGTCTGAAACGACGGTGTCGCCCAGTACCGTTTCAATTATGCCCGTGCTGCCGCCCAAAAGGTCGGTGAGCGCAAGCGTTCCAAGATTTTCAAGTGCACCGCCTTCCTTAACTTGCAGGAACAAGCTGTCGGAGCCGTTCAACGCTTTCAACAGTTTGCCGATCTTGGTTTTTCCAACCGCGTGCATAAGCGGATTTTCGGCGGAATTATCGGGGAACATATCCGGCAACAGTTGGTTCAAACTGATGTTTTGGAACACGTAGGAAATGCCCTTGTCTTCGTCGATAAGGTCTTTAACAGTGTATTGGCACAGTTCTTCCACAACGTCGTCGCTGACGTAAGCATTGCCGTCTTCTCCCGATACAAACAAGTTGAGTAGGTCGGGAATGGTGGCCAGCGTTATTTGATCCAACGCACGGTCTATTCCGCCTTCTTGGAAGTATTCGAACACGGGTACGTCCAAAAGAGATTGCGGCAACGAAAAACCAAGCGTTGCTTCCAAGTTAACGTTGTAGTTGTCAAGAAATTCCCCCAAGGTGTAGTAGTTGCCGCTGCTGTCGGCCACCCCGGCTTTCTCGCTGTACAACGCTTTCACACTGTTCACCATATCCACAAGTGACATGTCGGCAAAATCGCCTACGTAGTTGGATGCGTCGCTAGTGATGTCGCTAGGTTTAAGTTTTGTTGCGGCAAGGTACACGCCCAAGCCCAATCCGCCAATCAGGAAGATCATTCCAAAGATCATTCCCAAGAAAAAGGCCAATACTCTTCTTCCCATAATTCACCTCTCTGTAAAAAATCGCTATTTGTGCGGTATATCTCGTCTTTTCGGAACGAAGCTATCGAAAATAATGTTGTCGAAGCAGTCGCACATTTCGTCGTACTGCGCCTGACTTCTCACCGTCCAACAAATGATGGGCACTTTTTTCGCCCACTTTTCAACTGCGGCATTATTTCTAACGGCGTTAACATCGTATGCGATAAACTGACTGCCATTCCATTTGCAAAGTTTCAACTTTGTGCAAAGGTTGCTTTTGAATTTTGACATGTTGCTACCGCTGAAATCGCACGAAAGTTGACCTCTTATTATATGCGGCGCATGCACTTTGAACCAACGAACGATAAACGGGTCGAAAGATTCTATGCAGTAGTTGCCGTTGTAGTTTTTCAATGCTTGGCAAACTTTGCGTTCCGTTTCACCTATTTTTTTGTGTTTTTTAATTTCCACAATCAAGTTCGTGCCGTTTGCGGCATTCAAAAACTCTTCAAACGTGGGAATTTGGCAATTCGTGCCGATAAGCCTCAACTCACGCAACTGTTGGAAAGTCAAATCGCACACGCTGCCGTGAAATCCGGTCATTCTGTCCAGCGTGTCGTCGTGAAAAACGACAAGTACGCCGTCTTTGCTCATTTGAACGTCCGTTTCGATGCCAAAACGGTTTTCCACAGCTTTTTCAAAAGCAGGAACGGAGTTTTCGGGAATATCCACGTTGTTGAACAGCCCCCTGTGTGCAACGTAGGTGTCCGTCAGCCATTTGTATTCGTTTCTTATCATGTTTTTTGCCTCCGATGGTGCGTTGGTGAACGCTATTTGTTGCAAAATTTCTTTGCATTTGGGTGCAAAATTCGTTTGTGTTTTGTGGTGGCAAACTGAAGTTTCGCATTAAAATTGATAGAACAAAAATTATGTTCTCTATAATTATATATTTACGCGCGCAAAAACGCAAGTACTTGACGAAAATATGTTCAACATTCTAGACAAAAACAACTTTTTCGGTTATAATCGAAGAAAAATGAGTACTGCAGTTTTTCGGCTTCCCGCTTTCGAATGGAGGTGTTTTTGCCGAGAAAATGCGCAGAAAAACGTTGGAAACTGACATGAACAATCAAAACAAAAGGAATTTTTGCATAATTGCACACATAGACCACGGCAAAAGTACCCTTGCCGATAGGTTGATGGAGTACACCGGACAGGTTGCCAAGCGCGATTTGGAAGCGCAAATGCTGGATAGCATGGATATCGAACGTGAGCGTGGAATAACAATCAAACTTACGCCCGTTCGCATGACCTACGAAAAGGACGGCCAAAAGTACGAACTTAACCTTATCGACACGCCGGGCCACGTCGACTTCAACTACGAAGTTTCCCGTTCTCTTGCCGCTTGCGAAGGTGCGCTGCTTGTCGTCGATGCTTCGCAAGGTGTGGAAGCGCAAACGCTTGCCAATTGCTACTTGGCGTTGGAAAACGACTTGGAAATAATTCCCGTTATCAACAAAATAGATTTACCTTCGGCGGACGTTGAAAGTTGCAAAAAGGAAATTGAAGATGCAATAGGGTTGGACGCTTCTTCCGCACCGTTGGTTTCCGCCAAAGAAGGGCTGAATATCAAGGATGTTTTGGATGCCGTGGTGGATTTGGTTCCCGCCCCCAAGGGCAGCGACGAAAAACCATTGAAGGCGCTTATTTTCGATTGCCAGTATGATAACTACAAAGGCGTTATAATTTTCGTGCGAATTGTGGACGGCAGTGTAAAAGTGGGCACAAAAATCAAAATGTTCGAAACGAAAGGTAAGGTTTTTGACGTTACCGAAGTGGGTGTTTTTGCGCCGTCTATGCAACCTGTTGCGGAGCTTCGTGCCGGTGACGTCGGATACGTTTGTGCAAGTATCAAAACGGTTTCCGATACCAAAGTCGGCGACACGTTGACGAATGCCGAAGATCCGTGTGCGGAACCGTTAAAGGGCTACAAAGAAGTGAAACCGATGGTGTTTTGCGGAATTTTCCCTGCTGACGGAAGCAAATATAACGATTTGAAAGACGCTTTGGAAAAGTTAAAGCTTAACGATGCGTCACTTGTTTACGAGCCCGATACTTCCGTTGCGTTGGGGTTTGGTTTCCGTTGCGGCTTTTTGGGATTGCTGCACATGGAAATAATTCAAGAGCGTTTGGAACGTGAATTTGACTTGGATTTGGTGACCACTGCGCCCAGCGTCAGCTACAAAGTGTACACAACGCAAGGGGAAATGTTGCTTATCGATAACCCAACGAAGTTGCCGCCGGTGACGGCTATCGACCATATTGAAGAACCGATAGTGGCTGCGGAAGTGTTTTGTCCGCCGGAATACGTCGGTGACGTGATGGGGCTGTGCCAAGAAAAGCGTGGAACGTTTTTGGATATGACCTATTTGGATACCAAGCGCGTCAAGTTGTCCTACGACATTCCGCTTAACGAAATTATCTACAACTTTTTCGACACGTTGAAGTCTCGTACTCGCGGTTATGCAAGCTTAGACTACGAATTGAAAGGTTATGTTCAAGGCAAACTTGTTCGTTTGGATATGTTGCTTAACGGCGAAATGTGCGATGCGCTTTCGATAATCGTAAACGAGGAACGGGCCTACGCCCGTGGCCGCCAAATTGCCGAAAAGTTGAAGGATGCAATCCCTCGCCAAATGTTCGAAATTCCCGTGCAAGCGGCAGTGGGCAACAAAATTATCGCCCGCGAGACAGTTAAGGCATTAAGAAAAGACGTGCTTGCCAAGTGCTACGGCGGCGATATCACACGCAAAAAGAAGTTGTTGGAAAAACAAAAAGAAGGCAAAAAGCGTATGCGTCAAGTCGGCTCCGTAAGCGTGCCGAGTGAGGCGTTCATGTCTATTTTGAAAATCGATGATTGATTTTTGAGGCGTAATGTTCAATGTGTATTTGTGCCGAAACAACGTGTATTTGTGCCGACATGATGTTGGCAAAATGCTTGCAGTTTAACTTGATTGAACAGTGGTTTGGTCACACAATAATCGGATATTTTGCTCAAAAAGCCAGTGCTGCTTGGTGGCGTGTTTGCAAAAGCTTGTCGGCTATAAGTAGTGACGGTGCTGACAAAGAGGTTGTTTATTGCTGGCGGCCCGTGGTGCAACAAAGTATTTGCTTTTTTTAGTTTGTGGAATTAGTAGGATTGTTTTTGTGCGAAATAACGGTTTAGTTGTTGTCGTGCAATACAAAAATCAACAGATAAAGGCTGTGTAAAAAAAAACAACTGCTGCACTTGTTTGAAGCACTGTTTTGCAAAATGTTTTTGTTGTTGTCAAAATGTTTTTGAAATGGTGCAATAACTAAAAAAATACAAATATAGCTTGATTTAATCAGAAAAAGCCGTTTTGTAGAATATTATGTCTGTCATAATGCGCTATTTTTGCCTAATTTAAGGGGAAAACATGAATAATTGTCATGCAATATACGTTCATATTCCGTTTTGCAAAGCGCGGTGTTCCTACTGCGCTTTTTCTTCTTGCACGGATTTTTCACTTGCGGAAAAGTATTTTCAGCGGTTGGAATCGGAAATAAAAATTGCCGCAAACGGCAGTGCAATTGAAACGATGTTTTGGGGTGGTGGCACGCCGTCTTCCGTTTCTGTAAAGTATCTTCGTTCGTTGTATTCGGCGTTGTCGCAGTCGTTTGATTTATCCGCTTTGCAAGAATTCACCGTGGAATGTAATCCGGAAAGCGTAACGGAAGAATTGTTGCTGTTTTTCAAGGAAATCGGTGTCAATCGCATCAGCTTTGGGTTGCAAAGCGTCAACGATACCACTTTGCAAAAAATAGGTCGTTTGCACAGTTACCGTGGCTTTTTGGATGCGTTGCAACTTGTCCGTTCGCATGGGTTTTGTAACGTTAATGCCGATTTGATTGTGGGGCTTCCCGAAACACTCGACGAATTTTATCACACCGTGGAAGAAGTGTGCAAATTGCCTCTCACGCACGTCAGTTTGTATGCGCTGGAATTGCACGATAACGCCGCATTCAACAATCTTTGCCAATCTTACGCACACACCGACGATCAACTTGCCGATGCTTACGATTTTGCCCGTCAAAAATTTGCCGAAGCGGGTTTTTCGCGTTACGAAGTTTCCAATTTTGCAAAGGGCGGTTATTGCTGCCGCCACAATCTTACCTATTGGACGGAAAACGAATATTTCGGGTTTGGCGCAGCGGCATGCGGCTTTGTAAATGGCGTTCGCTACGGCAATTATTTTGATATTTGCAAGTACATTGAATCCGCCGAAACAAAAGAGTACAGCGAAAAAATCACCCTTGCCGAGCAAGCGTGCGAATGCGCAATTGTGGGTTTGCGTTTGCAAAACGGTATCGATCTCAACTTGTTCAATAGCCGTTTCGGCGTTGATTTCTTTCAAAATTTCCCCAATGCGCAAAAACTTGTTAACGACGGTTTCTTGCAAATTAAAAACGGACACGTTTCCGTGCCCGATAGCAAATTTTACGTTTTGAATTCCATTTTGGTGGAACTTTTGCCCGACTAGGCTGTCACTTTTGTTGAAACAAGAAAAAACAATCGCCCGTAAAGGAATACGCGCTCAGTTAAGTTGACAAAACTCTAGCGCTGTGATATTTTGTGACTACCACGCTGAAATGCGTCTATCGGTCTGCTTGCTTTTGCGAGAAAACGGCAACAATGCTAACCGTGTTGTATGGGAAATGAGAGACCCTTAACGTCAGACGGCCGAGGGGTAGCCCTTAAAGTATAACATCGGTAGAATGTGTTTGTAAGTTTGGCATTCGTAACACCGACTCCCACATTGGTCTCAAAAGAGGGTACGTGACACGAAAGTGCATCGCGATCTGCGGCTCACGCGTTAATGTTAGCATGTGTGTGAGTGACTCAAGTGTTCAAACGGCGGCTATGGAACTTACACGCCCCAAGTCAACAGACTTGGGGCTTTATTTTTGTAAGTGTCTTTTGAGGGGATTTGCATTAACAAACCGCATAATTTTACAATCACTCCTCGGTTGTCCGATAAGCCGTGATGTCCGTATATTTTTTCGGTTGCAATCAGCTCAATCTTTTTCTTATTTCGTTCAGATACTTTTCGTTGGTTATCCACAGTTTTGCTTCT